>CACYLQ010000275.1 GCA_902775195.1 uncultured Pseudobutyrivibrio sp. | reverse complement strand
ATAAATGGATAATCACCACGAGAAGATGCAACTGTATTGAACTTGTACTCCCATCCCTGGAAGCCCTGTTCCATCTCACGCTGAACCTCAGCCATAGATACTTCTTCGGCCTTCTTCTCATCTATACCAAGTGATAGATATTTTTCGATATATTTGTCGTATGATTTCTGAGCATATTTTTCAAGAATCTGATCTGCCTGTGGAATAGTGAAACCACCGTACTGCTGGCTGGCAGCAGAAAGAACGATATCACCGATAACATCAAATGCTACATCAAGGCTCTTTGGCTCGTTATAGAAGATGTTACCCATTTCAAAACCACCCTCAAGTACTGATTTAACATCAAACAAGCAGCAGTTCATGGTATCACGTCTGGCGTTCATATCATGAATGTAAATATATCCATCACGGATAGCCTGAATTTCTTCTGTTGTAAGGAAAAACTTTTTATAAAGCTCACGGTTTAATTCGTTAAAAATAAGCGAGCGCTTTGTAGATACAAGAGCTGAATCTGTATTAGAATTCTCCTTATCACCGATGTACATGATATTCTGAGACTTCTTGTAAACATCATCAAGCATCTGGACGAAATCCTGCTTATAGTTACGATAGTCCCTATAAGATTTCGCAACAGCTGGATTAACACGCTCCAAAGCTCCTTCAACAATGTTGTGCATTTGTGCAATTTCAATTTTCTCAAGGCCAAGTTCCTCTACCCTTTCCTCGACAAATTGACAAATAAACTGCTCCTGCTCAGGCGTAAATTTAACTAGTACTCGGGTAGCTGATTTGCCAACTGCCTCAACAACCTTTTGTACGTTAAATGGCTCTAATGCTCCATCCTTTTTAACTACAAATCTTTCCATCACAACCTCCGGGTTTTATCAAAAAATAACGTTATTTTTAGTTAATATTCTGTCAATATCTAGTCTAAAGAAAATAAAAAACTACTAGATATTGTATAGAATAATACTACCACCACACTATCTAGTAGTCAATAGGTTCACAAACCACTAAATAAAGTTTAACAATTCAGACACATTTACCACTCTAATTCACTAGTCTCATCTTTTTTAGAACGTGTCATTAATTCATATACAGCATCCTTTGCGGCCATACCTTCAAAAAGAACTGCATTTACTACATCAACTATAGGCATCTCAATATCATATTTTTCTGCCAATTTTTTAGCAGCCTTAGCAGAATAAACACCTTCTACTACCATGGCTACCTTTTCCATAGCTTCATCCTTAGACATTCCCTGACCAATATAAAATCCTGCCATCCTATTACGAGAATGCATAGATGAGCATGTAACAATTAAATCGCCTACACCAGTAAGACCTGCTAAAGTCTCTGCCTGACCACCCATTGCAACGGCAAGTTCTGAAATTTCTTTGATACCACGTGTAATAAGAGCAGCCTTTGCATTATCGCCAAAGCCAAGACCATCTGACATACCTGCAGCAAGAGCGATGACGTTTTTAAGAGCGGCGCCCACCTCGATACCTTTTACGTCTGGTGATGAATAAACTCTGAAATATTTATTCATAAATAGATTTTGAACAAACAGAGCTGTCTGTCTATCTGTAGAACCTGCAACAACTAAAGTAGGCTTGAATACTACTACCTCTTCTGCATGACTAGGACCAGAAAGAACACAGATTTTTTTATCCTGTCCTAACACATCTTCTAAGATTTCTGTCTGTGTAAAAAGAGTCTCCTCTTCAATACCCTTTGTTACAGTAATAAAGATTTGATTTGAATTAACGTAATCCTTAATCTTTTCAGCAGTTTCTCTAGTAGCCTTTGAAGGAACAGCCATAAGAACTACATCAGCAGTTTTTGCAGCGTCTTCAATATCTGCTGTAAATAACATAGATTCAGGAAGCTTTACGCCTTTAATTTTATCGCTTGTATGAGTATCGTTCATCTGGTCTACCTGTGACTGTCTGTGTGACCAAACCTTTACCTCATGACCATTCTTATTAAGCATAACAGCCAGGGCAATGCCCCAGCTACCTGCACCAAGTACACTAATTCTTGCCATAAATTACCTCTAGTCTTTATAAAGATTACGCTGGTTACTGCAACAATCTCTATATTACTACGTCGCGAGATTGGCTCCTTTAGTAATATAGAGATTGTTACCTACCAGCT
>CACYLQ010000274.1 GCA_902775195.1 uncultured Pseudobutyrivibrio sp. | reverse complement strand
CTGAGATTGGACTGATTTTCTATTACTTATTTTAGTTTACTTTTGTTAACTAAAGTGTATTTCACCATATTTCAAATACGTTGCCAAGTTACGCCACACTGCCTGAAGTCATTACATCACAAATTCATATTCTCACTATTTTCACGTAATAAGCCATATCTCCTACGTAATCTCCTACTATCTTTTACCACTGTATCCCACCATTCTAAATTCATAGGGGTAATTCTCCACTTCAGGGCAGTACTGGAAACATTTTCTTCTCTAGCACTGCCTGACCCCACAAAACACTTCACAAAAAAGGACAGCTATCTCTTTCGAAATAACTGCCCTATGTAAATTATCAAGCCCTTTCGATTATAGAATAGCCCTATAAACTGCCGATTTATCTTTCTATGACATAATACGTTAAATCACGCTCTTCTCCTAGATATTCAAATTCTTTTTCAACAAACCTATCATAAGTCATACCACATTTTTTCATAACCTTTTGGGATGAATCATTTCCTGTAAAATATGATGCATATACTTTTTTTAGGTTCAAATCATAAAAACAATACTCTATAAAAGCAGCAACAGCTTCTGTAGCATATCCTTTGTTCCAATATTCAGAACCAATACCATAACCTATTTCGCATGATTCTCCATTATTATCAAAATACAATATAATTCCTATAAGCTTCCCTGTTTCCTTTATACGTATAGCAAAGAGATTCTCCATTTTTAAATATGGATCAAAATCAAATTTTTCAATAGATTCTGCGTATGCACATACAAAGGTTTCCAAAACTTTTTTGTCATTTGAAATATTTCTAAAGTAATCCTCCTTATCATTAGGGGTGATCCGGTTAATTTCTAATCTCTCTGTAATCATATCAATCTTAATTCTCTTTATAAATATTTTTTGCTCTCATCTACAGGATATTTTGCGCCGTAATCTACAGGATATTTTGCGCCGTAGATAGTAGTTTTAGCTGGTTCGGTTACTTCCTGTGGAATAATTCACGCCTCAGATAGTAACTGTTCAAATGTATAGAAAGGCACACTACCGCCTCATAATAATCATTACGTAGAATATAGCATATATACATTCCTACAACAACATGACATTTGTCATGTACACTTATGACACAGTTCACTTCATATGTGACAAAAGTTTCGGTATTATAATCTCAGAACAAAACAAATGACAAATACAGCGGCGGCTGTAAAACAAATACAAAGGAGAAATAAAATGAGTCAACCAGTAGTATCAATAGACAACTTAGTAAAAAGATATGGAGAAAACGTAGCTGTAGATCACTTTTCTCTAAAAATCGAAGAAGGTGAGATACTTGGTCTCTTAGGACCAAATGGATCAGGCAAAACTACAACAATCAACTGCCTGCTCTCTCTTCTTTCTTTTGACAAGGGCGATATCAAAATCTGGGGCAAGGAAATGAGTCCAAGTGCCTACGATATTAAATCTCAGATTGGTGTGGTCATGCAAAATGTGGCCGTCATCGAGACCTTGAACGTATATGAAAATGTATATTTCTTCTGTGGACTTTACATAAATGATAAAAAGCTTAGAAAACAGTATGTAGAGGAAGCTTTAGAATTCACAGGGCTGACAGAATACAAAAAACAAAAGCCAAAAAAGCTTTCCGGTGGACTTCTTCGAAGACTTAACATCGCCTGCGGAATTGCTCACAAGCCAAAGCTAGTCATCTTTGATGAGCCAACAGTTGCTGTTGATCCACAAAGTAGAAATGCAATCCTTGAAGGCATCAAAAAAATGAATAAAGCAGGTGCAACAATCATCTACACCTCACACTACATGGAAGAGGTTGAGGAGCTTTGTTCAAGAGTAGTTATCATGGACCATGGAAAAAATATTGCAAATGGAACTACTACAGAGCTTAAATCTTCTCTTATCAGTCGCGAGAAAATCCGTATTGGACTTCCTGATAAATCGCCTGAGATTCTTGCAGGACTAAAGGAAATAAATCATGTTTATAAGATTAAGGAAGATGGGGAGGATGTGATTATTAAATGCGATGGCGGCGAGCATAATCTTGTGCATGTGCTTAGCTATCTTACAGACAACAATATTCCATTCGGCCGTGTAACTACTGAACTTCCAACTCTTAATGATGTATTCTTAGAGATTACTGGAAAGGAGCTTAGAGACTAATGTTTTTAAGAATTTTC
>CACYLQ010000273.1 GCA_902775195.1 uncultured Pseudobutyrivibrio sp. | reverse complement strand
CTGGTCCTTCATTATTATTTCATCTGTGATGGAAGCTTCTGTGATTTCCAAATGTATTTTCTCAGGTGAAATATTGTATTCATTTATTAGTTTTTCAAAGGATTCGGCCAAATCCTTTTTCATGAACTGGGCAGTTGATAGATTTACATTAATCCATTTAAGACCAAGGGCATCTAGGTCATTATCTCTTATAAAGGTACAGGTTTTTTCAAATACCTGGGCACCTAGATTATAGATTCGACCATTGCTTTCAGCGATTGGAATGAATTTATCAGGCGGTATTAATTCTCCGGAATCATTAAAAATTCTACAAAGACTTTCTGCCCCAACCAGCTCATGGGTATTAGCATCCACAATAGGCTGTAAGAATATTGCAATGCTATGGTCTTCAGTGGCTCTTTCTAATGCCTTCTTTATAAGGATATTGTCGTGATTTTCTATGAATGAGCGGTCATCAATATCTAATATAGTTTGGTTGTTATTACTGCTGGCTTTTTCTAACGTACTGCATATAACATTAAGAATACTGTCTGAAGAATAACCCTTATAATCACATATGATTCTAGCGAAGCTGATATTAAGGTACAATTCTACATCATCAGAAATAAAAGGACGCTTAAATCGTTCTATTAGAGTTTCTATAATGCTATCAACTTCTGCTTTATTGTCTACTACAAAAACAAATCTTCCGGAACGGCAGTAGAAAATCAGCATATTGCCAAATTTCCATCGCAAGTAATTTCCAATCAAGCCAAAACCGGCATCCATCTGTTTGTGACCATATATTTCACTTGTTTCTGTGTAATGGTCTATTACAAAAGCAAATATGTAATGTCGCTTAAAGTAGTTTTCATCTAAATATAATCGAATTCCATCGCGGTTGAACAGGCGTGTTTGTCTATCAATATAAAAGTCTGGATTCATGAAAATAATATTAATGGTCAGTATTGCCATTATGCAGAAGGTATCCATTAACAAATACTTAGGCAACATTACTCTTAAGGTAAGTCCAATCAAAAGGAGATTAAGATAAACCAAAGCACCATAGAATTCTCTGCGTCTTTTAAAATACTTCCGTAAAGATAATACCATCACTATAGAGAACAGAATGTAATATAGGAAGGTAAAAGTTATTAAATGATAAGCATAACCTCTTACATATCCATGGTCATCTACTGCAAATATTGCTTTTAACCAAGGAGTTGCTAGAACAATTCCTATTGCAAGCGATTGTTCTAACAAGATTTTCTTTAGGGTCAAGCTCTAAAATATTGCAGGTGAAAACAAAGAAGAAAAATCCTTTTAGTAAAAAGAAGACAAAGAATACCATATTAGAAATGTAGACAGCGGATATAGGTAAATCAGAATAATTTTCACAGGCCCAACTACTTATGATATCAGAGGAAATAACAACAGTCTCAATTAGCAATAAAATCACAAAGGTCCTATTAATCTTAATAGGTAGTCTTTGCAAGGCAAAATAATTGAGTAGAAGTATTCCTAATATTAAAAGGCTAGGTATAGCAAAACTGTAGTCCCACATACATAATCTCCAAAATAATATCTCCCATATTCAATTATATTGCGCTTAAGGAATTATCTCCAATGAACAATCTGTGTCTTATAAAATATGGGTGTTATCTTTTGGAAATTTTTGTTAGAATAAGCAAGTTATTTAATATATTAGAGAAATGGATTAGTAGATTATGAGTATTTTAAACGTAGAGCATTTATCACATGGATTTGGAGATAGAGCTATATTTGAGGATGTTTCCTTTAGATTGCTTAAGGGCGAGCATATCGGACTTGTTGGAGCAAACGGTGAAGGAAAATCTACCTTTATGAATATCATTACAGGAAAGCTTCAGCCAGACGAAGGCAAGATTGAGTGGTCAAAAAAGGTTCGTGTAGGATACCTTGACCAGCACACCGTACTTGAAAAGGGCATGACTATCGGTGATGTACTTCGTTCAGCCTTTGATTTTCTATATGAGATGGAGACGGAGATGAATGATATCTACGCTAGTCTTGGTGATATCACAGATGATAATGAAATGAACAAGCGCATGGAGGAGGCCGGCACTATTGGAGATCTTCTTACAATGCATGATTTTTATATGATAGATTCAAAGGTTGAGGAAGTAGCCAGAGCTTTAGGCGTACTTGATCTGGGCTTAGACAGAGATGTCACAGAGCTTTCCGGTGGACAGCGTACCAAGGTGTTGATG
>CACYLQ010000272.1 GCA_902775195.1 uncultured Pseudobutyrivibrio sp. | reverse complement strand
TGGATATAGCTGCTGCATCTGTGGAAAATTTTGTTTAAGTGTAGCAATTGATTCCATGGAATCATCCAGTGATAAATAGCTGCTATCTGACAGACTCGGAAAAAATCCATCCATCTTATATTTGATGTTATATTCTTTTTCCACAGTCTTAAGAATTTCTCCAAGCTTATCCACTGTTTCATTATCCTTTTTCAAGGTATTATGTGGACAATAAGGAGTTGCATAGTAAAGCACTACAACTGGATGATAAATATTTGCCCTTGCAAGCAAAATTCGTATATACGATACAGGAATCTCCCTTTTATCCACTCCAGCCTCCTGTAGCTTTACAGTCTCCTCAGCAAGAATTTTATCTATGGATTCATCCTGATTCTTTACCATCTGATATAAATCTTCATATGACATAACCGACCATCTGTTTTCAATCTGCTGAAAATCTTTTCCAGACTTTTCACAAAAGGCCTTGTACTTAATATTCAAATCTGCCGATGCTCGTCTAACAGCCTTATCCCCTGCAGACACAAGCTTTTTAGTAATGTCTCTGACATCTGCATTCAGCACAAAATAATTGAAATATACTAACGCCTCCTTGGCTGTCTGCACGTTATACCAGCCCTTCAAATCCTTACTTTTCAAAAGTGTAGGAGGCAGAGCATATTCCCCCTCGTAGGAATCCGAATACTCAGAAGCTTTCCGCCTACACCAGTGTATATATAATGATGCTTGTCCCCTGGATACATAGGGCAAGTGTAGTCATTATTTATCGCCAATACGTACTCTAAGCCATATTCCTTTTTCAGGTTTTCGATTACTTCTATTCCTTCAATAATTCCAGTGTGAAGATTCTCCTCAACAGGATTTAAAGAAAGAAGAATATTACCAGACAATTCATCTACATGCTCAGACAGTTCCTTAAGCAAAATCATGAATACTGCATCACCGCTTTTCATGTCACAGGCACCGCGGCCAAATAAATATTCACCTGACTCCAAATCTTTTTTTACTTCTTCTGGCAGTTCAATCTCCTTCAACTGCTCTGCCAAACCATCGCAATCAAAGGCATAACCAGAAAGCGCTCCATAATCTTCCACCCCGACGGTATCTGTGTGACCGTGGAAAATTATAGTTTTACTATTTTTATCCTTCTGGCCAAGCAACAGTGCAAACACATTTCTTCGTTCTAACTTATCGTTCTTAAGTGTCTGCACAATAACCTGCTTAGGATGTTCTTTAAAATATGGTATTGCTCTTAAATATTCTTCAATGAAGAGCCCTATATCCTTTTCTCCCTTTGTAGTATTTACACTGCTTACAGCTACCATATCTTTTGTCAGCTGCAACATTTCTTCATTTATTTTCAACATTTTTCCAAAATAAAAAGGCACTACATCACTATGAATGTAAAGCGCCTTTGCTTTCTCCTATATTACTTTATCTAAAAATGTTTTAAGTCTTTCTGACTGTGGATGCTCGAAAATCTGCTCCGGTGTTCCCTGCTCAATCAACTGGCCTGCATCCATGAAGACTACCTTGTCTGCTACTTCCCTTGCAAATCCCATCTCATGGGTAACAACCACCATACTCATTCCCTGGGCAGCCAGCTCCTTCATTACATCCAAAACCTCTCCTACCATTTCTGGATCGAGGGCTGATGTGGGCTCATCAAATAACATAATCTTAGGATTCATGCAAAGTGCTCTGACAATTGCAATACGCTGTTTTTGACCACCTGAAAGCTGGCTTGGATATGCCGCCGCCCTATCCGCCAAACCAACTCTCTCTAAAAGCTCCATTGCATATTCCGTTGCCTCGTCATTTGACTTTCCTAAAAGTCTTGTAGGTGCAATTGTAAGGTTTTTCAAGATATTCATGTTAGGGAATAGATTAAAATGCTGGAACACCATTCCCATTTTTTGACGATGCTTGTTGATATCTGTCTTAGGGTCTGTAATTAAAACATCATCTACAAATATATTTCCCTCTGTTGGAATCTCTAAGAGGTTCAGCGAGCGTAAAAGTGTTGATTTTCCAGAACCAGATGGACCAATAATTACAACAACCTCTCCCTCATCTACATTAATTGAAATATTATCAAGAGCCTTTATGGTTCCACCCTTGTAATATTTCTTCAGGTTTTCCACTC
>CACYLQ010000271.1 GCA_902775195.1 uncultured Pseudobutyrivibrio sp. | reverse complement strand
GAAAAGATGATATTGGCTGAAATGTCAGTATCAATCGGCGGATATGAGGTTCGCGGATACGGATTATCCAATGCACTTTTCAAGGTAACCCTGCAGTTACTGGGTGAAAGCGAATTCTACTATTCTACATTTGCAGAAGCCTTTGAGGCGGCAACAAATATGAGTAGAAATAATGATGGAGCAAAGACTATTATTTCCATCAATGACCCAGCAATTACAAACGTTGCAATATCACAGACCTATAGCATGACATCAAATTCAAACGGCTATAGTCCTGTTGTACAGATAAATAATATTAACTTCACCAGAGGTGGAGCAGATACTATATTTGATGGCACTATGTTTGCAGTAGGTGCCGGTGAACTGATTCTTAATGACTGTTCTATAAATGGTTTCATTGCAGAGGACCAGGTTTCAGTTAGCTCTATGATTAGAGTGGAATCAGGGGCAATGCTTTCTTTGGTTGGTTCACTGGATGTGGGAACAAGTCTGACTGGTAATGTGGCACTTTTAGGTGCTACAGCAGATGACCCAGGAGCAGGTGTATTCCTTAGAAATGGCGCAGTTCTCAAGGTAAATGGATACATTATTATTCCAGCTATAGTGAGACTGCAAATGCTGAAGGTGGAATAGATACAGCCCGCATCAACAGAAACCTTTATATGGAGGATGAAGCCAGAATTATTGTATTGTTGAGGGCGCTCTTCTTAGAACGGAAGGCTTCCTTATTGGTGTAACCATGGCAGCTGAAGAGATAAACACCGATGCTGTAGTTGGTGCTCTTGGCACAGATTATTATAATAATCTGTCTGCTGCCGGAATAAATGTGATGGACCTTACATCATTCTATATGGATACATCTGCAGCATATTTCTTGGTATATGATTTTGGAACAAATACGATTAAGTGGAGTAGAGGTGGAGCATTACTTCCAGAGGCAGGAGTATTTAGATTGGAATATATTCTTTTATTCATTGGATTAATAGGATTTATTTTTAGAGCTCTTTGGAAGATGATAGGAAGGAAATAGTCAGATATATCACTATAATGTCCCTTACATGTTTGGTTGGCGGTATTTGTTTTGGCGCAGTTCATGTATATCAGGATATTCAAAGAGTCAGAGCCAACAATGAAATTATAGCAAGCATGGGTGAAGTGACGGATGATTCAAACATGGGCGATAACGAAAATGTTGCAGAGGGTAATGTAACGGAGGTTACCTCTGTTGGAGACACATCTACATTTAAGGTAGTGGAAGAGCCTGTGGTTGAAAAATCTTTAGTCCCTGCAGATGGCAGAGAATATATAGGTGTTATTGAGGTGGACCGCTTTGGTATTAAGCTTCCAGTGCTTTCTACATACACCGATGCGGATATGAAAACTACACCTTGTGTTTATCATGGGACAAGAGAAAATGGAAATCTTGTTATAGTTGGCCACAACTATGACAGTCAGTTTGGTGACTTCAATCTTCTTGGAAAGGATGAAGTTATTACTGCTAAGCTGACCATGTTAGATGGAACAGAATATGTTTATGAAAGCAAGCTTATAGAGAATCTTAACCCAGACCAGATAGATGAAATGCTGGCTGGTCAGTGGGATATGACTTTATTTACATGTAGTTATTCAGGAGAGAAACGAATAACAATACGCTTTGATCTGAAGAGGTAAGACTTATGGAATTAATGGGCGTAGGATTGGACATGCTATCCGTTTTAATTACGTTTGTTATTCTGGTGGGCGTTTTATTAGGTAAAAGAAATGCTATGAACGAATATTTCCCGATTCTTTTACTAATGAACGCCCTGGTTTTGCTTGCAGATATGGGCACCATAGTATTTTCTGGGGATTCATCCCATCTTACATTACTTCGTATTTCTGTCATTCTTCAGGGTTCTTTTACGTTCGTAAGTTTGTCAGGATTTAATCTTTATGTGGATAAGTTGATTACAAGAAAAAGAGGAAGAAGACCACTATTTCGCAGCATTCCTTTTGCTATTTGCGTAATCATGATTCTGTTTTGGATATCATCTCTTATTCATGGATATGCTTTTACAATTTCAAGAGAGGGTGAGTATTCCCAGGGGCAGCTGTTTTTCTTTGTAGTTTTGATAGGCTGTCTGTTTGTTATCTATATACTGTTCAGAATTATATACAATCAGATGACCGGTACCCTGGAAAGCACAGTTTGTATAGCACTTTATCTATTTATAGCGCTTCCATTTGTTGTACTATTTGCAGCATTAAGATGTCAGTGTTTTTCTATGTTTTATGCGGCTTTGACAATCAGCTTTTTGATTATGTTTATAGCCATTCATGTAACTAGAGAGCAGCATATTGTAGAACAAAAGATGGACGATACTATTATGCAGACGGATTTGATTATTTCAGAACTGCAGCCACATTTTATTTTTAACTCACTAACAAATATCAAATATCTGATTAAGAAAAATCCAGAGGTTGCAGAAAATGCTATCGATAAATTTACAAAGTATCTAAGACGAAATCTTGATACGATAACGGACCAGGAGCTGATTCCTTTTTCTGAGGAGCTGGAGCATACTAGAACCTATTTA
>CACYLQ010000270.1 GCA_902775195.1 uncultured Pseudobutyrivibrio sp. | reverse complement strand
TTATTTACCAAACAAGGATTTTGCAAGAGAAGGTTTTATAATTATGCATTTTGCATTCCTTGCCATTGGACTAGCTATGCCTTTAATTTACCACATTCCTATTCACGCTTGCCTTTTATTAAACATTATTATTTCTAATACCTTTAATCATTATCAATATTTTTCATTCATGCTAGCTTTGGCGTTGCCATTGTACGTTGGCGTTTGTTTGATGCTTTGGATTCAGGAAAATGCCTATGCAGACCAGTATCTGATTAGAAAGCAATTAGAAAAAAGTTATGTTACCGATGAACTTACAGGAACTTATAATCGACATAAGCTTTCCGAAATCGTAGATAGATATTCAGAAAGATTCTTATTTGATAAAAAGGGCTATCTGCTTATTCTTGATATTGATTTCTTTAAACAAGTAAACGATACCTATGGCCATGAATCTGGAGACATTATACTAAAATTTGTTGCAACAGAGTTAAAGAGCCAGATTTATGAAAAAGATTATCTTATCCGCTGGGGTGGGGAAGAATTTGTTATAATCCTTGTAGATTATTCTATAAAACAGGCATCGTCATTTGCAGAAAAAATACGATACGATATTGAAACCATCGATAATGGTGTTTGCCCAATAACAGTATCTATAGGCCTAACCAATTACACTACAAACGAGAACTACCATAAAAATATCGATAGGGCTGACCAGGCATTATATTATGCTAAGGAGCATGGCCGCAATCAGGTAGTTAATTACGCTAATATCTAAACCAAAAGCCACCAAATTAGATTATCTAATTGGCGGCTTTATTTATTCTATAGACTATTAACAAATCTAAGGAACGCTTCCATTCCCTCATCTGTATTCTTATATACACGCAGAATACCTTTCCGATTTCCTGCTGAAGGATTTCATTAATGTTAGCAGAATCAATATGTTCGTAGTTCTTTGAAAATGTTTCTACCCAATCAGCATGCTTTTCAAGAGCTTCATTACTTCTTAAATCCTTGCCGTTTACAATGTAATCAGCAAGCTGCTCCATTTCGCCCTTAAGACGACTTGGAAGAACTGCAAGGCCCATAACTTCAATAAGACCAATGTTCTCCTTCTTAATATGATGTAAATGAGCATGTGGATGATAAACACCAAGTGGATGCTCTTTTGTTGTAATGTTATTTCTAAGAGCAAGGTCTAGCTCAAATAAATCTCCGCGCTTTCTGGCAATTGGAGTAATTGTATTGTGCTTTTCTCCATCAGTTTCAGCAAATATAAAGGCAGTCTCATCAGTGTAGCCTCTCCATGCATTAAGGATGTGCTCTGCCAAATCAATGATTCTCTTCTCATCCTTGCACTGAAGTCTGATAACTGATAGTGGCCATTTAACGATGCCAGCTGTAACATCCTCAAAGTCCTTTACTGTAAATTCCTTAATGATAGGAGCCTTTTCCATAGCAAAGGTGTAATGACCACCCTGGAAATGATCATGGCTAAGGATAGAACCACCAACAATTGGAAGGTCTGCATTGCTACCAAGGAAATAATGTGGGAACTGCTTTACGAAATCAAAAAGCTTTACAAAAGTAGCTCGTTCAATCTTCATAGGTGTGTGCTCACCATTAAACACGATGCAATGCTCGTTGTAATATACGTATGGGCTGTACTGGAAACCCCATTTGCTATCATTGATAGTAATTGGAATAATACGGTGGTTTTCTCTGGCTGGATGATTGGTACGTCCTGCATAGCCCTCGTTTTCAATGCAAAGCTGACACTTTGGATAAGCAGACTGCTTAGCGTTCTTAGCCGCAGCTATAGCCTTTGGGTCCTTTTCAGGCTTTGATAGATTGATAGTAATATCAAGTGTTCCATAGTCTGTCTCTGTAGTCCACTTCAAATCCTTCTTTACTCTGTATGTACGAATATAATCTGAGTTACGGCTCATATTATAGAAGAAATCTGTAGCAGCCTCTGGGCCTTTATTCTTATATATATTATTGAACTTATCAATAACCTGTGATGGTCTAGGACAAAGCTGATTCATAAGCTTTGTGTCAAATAAATCTCTGTATGTAATAGAATCCTCGATGATACCTCTTTTTACAGCTTCATCAAGTAAATCCTTTAAAACATCCTCTAATACAATATTAGATAAATCGCAATCAGGGTCTGTATATTCATCCTCCTTCATGCATTCAAGCAACAAATTTGTAGTATAGATTCTTTCACACTCTGGTGTAAGTCCCTTATCAATCCCGTATTGAACTAATTTTTTTATACTCTCCTGTAGCATAAGCTCCTCCAAAATAAAAAATAGTTTCCAAAGATTTCTCTTCGGAAACTATTTTACACCTGATTAGTTTTCTACATCAAGTATTCTTGATATAAAAAATTGCAAAAACGACTATTATTAAATGAAATCGAAAATATTCATCTGACTATCAATCCATGATTTTTGATTAGCAATATGGATTTCATCTCCTTCTCTAAAACCACCAATTAAAAACGGAGAATTAACATCATGAAGCTTTTCGTTAATTCGAACCTGACCAAAATCATTATTTGCATAGCAATATTTACAAAAATGTCTACAGGTATC
>CACYLQ010000269.1 GCA_902775195.1 uncultured Pseudobutyrivibrio sp. | reverse complement strand
ATAAGTGATGAAAGTGTTGAAACACCACTTCTATATTCTTCCATACCCTCTACAGGAAGTGAAGCGAATGTACCAGGTCCATCATAAGTTGGATCTGCCTGTACATACATACTGAAAATTAAGTCATCAATAGTAAGTGGCTCACCATCTGAGAACTTAATATCATCTCTAAGTGTAATATCATAAGTAACTGTACCATCTTCGTTCTCGTTAATATCGATCTTTGATGGTGTGTAGTAAGTGTACTCTGTACCGTTGTAATCTTCTTTGTAACCGTCAATACCATCAAGAATGTACTGACCACCTCTTGTAGTTCTTGTTAATGTAATATTAACAAGCTTCTCCTCGATGTACATATCTGGATGTGACTCAGCAAAAAATGGGCTGAATTTCTGGCTCATTGCATCCCAAGCAATAACAAGTGGAGTATCTGAGCCCTTTGAATCTCCACCCTTTGAAGCGCTGTCGCCCTTAGAACCACAGCCTACCATCGAAAGTGCCATAGCAGCTGCAAGAACAAGGGAAACTACCTTTTTCTTCTTCATAAGTAATCCTCCTGAATTATATTTATCTACATCTCTTCTCGAGAATGCAAACCCCTGTAAGTAAAACACAGATTCAAAAAGCATTATTATTCATAAAAATGCTTTTACGTAAAAACCTCTATTAAGAAAAGAAATTATTGGAATAATGTTGAACAATAAAAAATGAATCTTAATACATTAAGACGCCTTAATGTTAGCATTAAAAATTTCTCCCTTAAAAACATCTGTATCTCCCCGACAGACATTCCATATACAAAACCCCATATATTGTATAAAGTAGGTTTATTATAGTAAAAATATTTCTAATATTCAACATCTGCATATTTATACAGTATGAGTAAATATTTAATTATAATTATATAAAAATAGCGGTTTTTCGGGCTATTTTATTCATTTAAACACCTATCACCTTAAAGCGATAAAGAATTGTATCTATAAAAATACAATATTAAATTTTGATTATATAATTTATCAGAATATAGAAAAAAGGAGCCTGAATAAATCAGACTCCTTTGTCTTTAATCTACATCGATTATATCAACAATAACTTTCTTGTCAATCTTTGAAGCTGCAGCCTTAACAACTGCACGAATAGCCTTTGCGATACGGCCCTGCTTTCCAATAACCTTGCCCATATCAGAAGGAGCAACGCGAAGCTCTACAATGATAGACTTAGCGTCTTCTTTCTCTGTAACTACAACTTCATCAGGATTGTCTACAAGTGACTTCGCAATTACTTCAACTAATTCTTTCATCACTATTATCCTTTTCCTTTCGAGTTATCTTATTGAACGCCTGCCTGCTTGAAAAGTCTTGCTACTGTCTCTGTTGGCTTTGCACCGTTAGCAATCCACTTCTTAGCTGCCTCAGCGTCAACTTTAACCTCAGCTGGCTCCTGGTTAGGATCGTATGTACCGATCTCATCGATGTTTCTACCATCACGAGGTGCTCTTGCATCTGCTACTACGATTCTGTAGATTGGTCTCTTCTTCTGACCCATTCTCTTTAATCTAATCTTTACTGCCATTTTAATTTCCTCCTAAATAATAATACTTTAAATGGTCTTTGTTAAAATGGGAAACGCATACCACGTCTGCCTTTACCCATCACCCATCATATTTGGCATCTGCTTCATCATTTTCTTCGATTGCTCGAACTGTTTAACAAAGCGGTTTACCTCTGCTATATCTAAACCAGCTCCAGCAGCAATTCTGTGCTTTCTGCTAGGATTTAGTAATTTTGGATTCTCGCGCTCAGCTGGAGTCATTGAAAGAATGATTGCTTCAATATGCGCAAGCTTTTTATCATCTACAGCGCCTTCTATCTGCGCCATCTGGCTAGCATTAATACCTGGCATCATTCCAAGAATGGAAGTCAAACCACCAAGCTTTTTCATTTGCTCCATAGATGTAAGATAATCATTGAAATCAAAGGAAGCTTTCTTTACCTTTTTAGAAAGTGCAAGTGCTGCATCCTTATCGATTTCTGCCTCTGCCTTTTCGATGAGGGATAATACATCTCCCATTCCAAGGATTCGGCTAGCCATTCTGTCTGGATGGAACTGCTCTAAATCTGAAAGCTTTTCACCCATACCAGCGTAAAGAATAGGCTTTCCTGTGACAGCCTTAATAGAAAGTGCTGCACCACCACGAGTATCACCATCAAGCTTTGTGATGATAACACCGTCAATGCCAATCTTTTCGTCGAATGTAGATGAAACATTAACAGCATCCTGACCAGTCATGGCATCAACTACCAAAATGGTATTGAGAATATCGATGTTTTTCTTGATAGACTCAAGCTCGTTCATCATATCCTCATCTATATGAAGACGACCAGCTGTATCGAAAATAACTACATCAAAGCCGTTCTTCTTAGCATAATCCATAGCTTCCTTAGCTATCTTAACAGGTTTTTCCTTATCTCCTAAGGAGAAAACCTCAACCTCCTGCTTCTTTCCGTTGATTTGGAGCTGTTCAATAGCAGCTGGACGATAAACGTCACAAGCAACAAGAAGTGGTTTCTTACCACGCTGCTTTACCTTACCAGCAAGCTTTGCTGTGGTAGTTGTTTTACC
>CACYLQ010000268.1 GCA_902775195.1 uncultured Pseudobutyrivibrio sp. | reverse complement strand
TAATTGAACTGGCCCTTTGTGTCAGGATGTGTTTTGGTATAGTCGCAAACTCTTGCGTTAATATCATTTCTCTTTTCCAGCTCGCTGTAATATCCACGAAGCTTAAGGTCAGAGGAGTTATTTTCCACAATTATGAATTCGTAATTTGGATAAGTAGTTTTTTCGATGATGCTATCGATACACTGTCTTAAATCCTCCACGTGATTCATGTTTGGAATGATGATGGAAAGAAGTGGTGTGTCCTTCCATTCGTAAATAGTTCTGTAATATCCCAGGTGAGTATCAAGTTCAACTCTGGCTGGAATTCCAAGACGCTTGTAGTGATTTTCTACAGCACGTCTGCCGTTTTCGTAGGCGTACATTTTAGCCTCTGGATGGTCCGCTGTGGAATCCGGATGGCATCTCCAGTGATAAAGCACTCTTGGGATGTGGTAGATATTTGAGCACTTTTCAAGAACTCTTAAATCAAAATCGTGGTCCTGTGCCCCATCGAATTCTGAAAGGATTCCACCACTGGCCTTTGCGATGTCAGCTCTAACTATAAACAAATGAGTGATGTAGTTATGTGAGCAAAGTAAATCAATATTAAAATCTGACTTGAAGTGTGGAAGGAAATATTGTTTGCCCTCCATGTCGATTTTGTCTTCGTCCGAATAGATTGCTTCTATTGTTCTGTCTTTATTCAAGGCCTCTGCAATGTAGTACATGGCGTCTGCTGTGATTAAATCGTCGTGGTCCGTAAATCCGATATAATCACCTGTGGCAAGCTCCATGGCTGCATTGGTGTTGCCTGCTATTCCTGTGTTATCAGTAAGCTTTTTGTAGACGATTCTATCGTCCCATTTGCCCCCTGTTGTGTCCTTGATAATATCGTAAAGACCTTCCTTAGGGCTACCATCTCCTAGGCACAACTGCCAATGTGGGTATGTCTGGTTTTCAAAGGATTCAATCAGCTCTCTTAAGAACTGCTCCTTTGTGTTGTATAACGGAATTACGATACTGATTACTGGGTTGTAATCAAATACTGTATCACGCTGTCTTTGTAATTCTTCTTCTGAAATAGGGTTTTCCTTGAGGAATCTTCTGTAGCTGTAGTGCTCCTGGTCGTGCCCCATCAGCTTTCTGATGGTTTTGGCTACAGTCTGTTTAACTCCGTAGTGCTGAAGATACAGCATTCCCTTTTCGATTTTGTTAGTTGGTTGTTTGTAATCTTTTATTTCACTCATAATCAAAATAATCCTTTATGGCTGCCGCCAATGCTTTAGGATTTCCCATTTCTACAAAAATATGTTTATCGTCTTTTTCAAATAGCTCATGGTTGGCCATGCCATCGCCAAGAATCATTGGCTTTGACATCGCTTCGTATATGTAGGCCTTGCCTGGAATGGTGCGCTTTGCCTTCATAATGTCACCTGAGAAATGTCCTGCCAGACACAAATCAGCTGAAGCGATATGCTTTGCCAAATCCTGCTGACTGAGCCAATCTATGTATGTGACGTTTGGCTGCAGAGGCTTGTGCATCTTATCAGATATAGGTCCTATGATTTCGAAGCTGATTCGATCATCATCTGTAAATTCCTTAAGAGCATCTAAAATAACATCTACACCCTGAAGGTTTAGGATTGAACCGAAGTATAAAACCTTGTTAGCGGTGTGGCCTTCTGGCTTTGCAGCATCCATAGGGTGATAAATGGTTTCGTCAGCATGAAGATAGTAGACGAAAAATTTGTCCATAGGCTGATTAAATTCTTCTGCAAAAAACTGACCGTGGGCCTTTGTGTCGCACACGACAAAATCAGCCTGCTTCAGTGTAGCTTCGTCCAGCTTGTGGCAAAGCTTTGCTATAACGCTACCATCCTTAAACTTCTTTCTGTCTAAAATCATAGTGTCATAAACAGAAATAAAGAAATCTATGAAGCATGGTTTAGTCTTAAGCTTGCCTTTGAAAAATGGCATCACCAGCTGTGGAGCAAATCCAACAAAGCTAACGTCTATATCCTTCATGGATTGCTTCATAAGATTAGCGAAAACATACATCAATCTTTTAGGATAGCTTTTGCTGGGGCTGCCGATTACTGTAAGGCTTTTGGCCCTTTGCTTTAGGAATTCTATTTCCTGGGTAACCCTTATGTAATCTAAATTTTTAGTTGTTATATATAAAACCCGCTTGTCCTCA
>CACYLQ010000267.1:1826-2968 GCA_902775195.1 uncultured Pseudobutyrivibrio sp. | reverse complement strand
TTTCTGTGGTAAAGATAACGTTATCGACTACAAGGATACAGCAAAGCTTAAGAAGTACATTTCTGAGCGTGGAAAGATTCTTCCACGTCGTATCACAGGTACATGTGCTAAGCACCAGAGAGCTCTTACAGTAGCTATCAAGCGTGCTCGTCACGTTGCACTTATGCCATACGTACAGGATTAATTAGTACTTACAAGACCAGATTCGAAAGAGTCTGGTCTTTTTTTATTTCTAAGAAGTAAAATCATTTTTAGGATGTAAGAGGGGAGTCAGTTACGTGTTCTTCATAGAGTTTAAACAGCAAATCCGTAAAAATAGCAATGATAATACTCACTACATATCATATGTCTATTATAATTTCAGCCATTTGCAGTACATGTATTTGTATAATCAATACCACACGTAAAATAAAGGGCAATATTACCGTATTAGAGCACAAATTAAAAGAGACACACGTAAATCAATAATGTGATGCTAATAGGTATGCGGTATCTGGTGCGAGGAACTGTAGAATATTCTTTGTATGTATTTGTGCCTAAGAACAAAACACAATGATAAACATAAATGAAAAGTCCTATTAATCCCCCATTTGAAATGGGGGTTGGTAACTTAATATATTGATTCAGTTAGAGATGAGTATGGTTATCGCAAGTAGCAGGTATCCAATGAATTTGATTCGTAGCAAGTTTATGAAGTTGAATATCCATCACGTGGAGTACGTAGTAGAGTCACTTAGAAGCACTACTAGTAAGGTGAAGAATATAAAAAAGTATATGCTTACAATGCTATTTAATGCACCAACTACGATTAGCAGCTACTACATAGCAGAAGTAAATCACGATATGGCAGCTGGTTTATAGTTGACACGATTGCACGACACTCATATAATACAAATTAACATAGTTGCACAACACTCATGTAGAAGGAGGTATTATATGCCAAGAGTTAATTTATCGTTGAATGAAGCAGTTTATGGAGACTTGAAAGCAGAAGCCGATGATAAGGGAATAAGTGTAAATAATCTTGTTTATAGCATTCTTAAGGATCGCTATGGTTACAATGGGTTTGATATATTAGTTGAATTTGAAAATTTAAAAAGGGAAGCTAGGGCGCAGAAGGGATACTTTAGCCTTAATGCGCT
>CACYLQ010000267.1:0-1805 GCA_902775195.1 uncultured Pseudobutyrivibrio sp. | reverse complement strand
GTTGAAAAGAACTTAGTTTGGGATATAGATAGAGCAGTTACTGTAGATCAGGATAAAAACGAGGTTGCTAAAACAGCAGCACGTGCAGCAGTATATGCAAGCAAGTTGTCAGATGCAATGAAAGGGGAGTAATTATGGATAATGGTAAAATGGCTGGAGCAGTAATAGGTATCTTTGGTACATTGGCAATGTTTGCGATAAGCATTGTTCTGTTTTTACTAGGGCATTTTTACATTGTTAATGGCTTGATAGTAGGTTTCTTACCTTTTTTGATGATGATAAGTGCAGGATATAGTGAAGCAGTATGCTGGAGTGTTTATGGATTAATAATTCTGGTATCAGTAGTGCTTCAGTTGAATTTTAAGCTAGCAAGAATTGTATTTGGAATAATATCTTGTGGTGTGGTGTCGTTGTTTATTTGGGATAAGTACAAAGAATTAATATGGCAGAAACAGTTAATCTATATAGGCATAGGCATCGTGGCGACAGGATTGTTAAATGCAGTAGGATATTGTAGAGAATAAGTGTATTGCGGAGAAGTAAATACATGACGACGTATAAATATATAGATGATGAAATAGTCTTAAAAAGAAATATAGATAATTTAGAACAACTTGCAAAAGATGAACTTCTGAAAAAAGGAGAAAAAATAGAACTGGAAATACAAGATATGTATTTTTGGGCAGCATTAACTCGTATGGAAATAGAAATAGTTGCTAGAGTATATGGAATCACACTTGTAGAAAACCAGACAAAGTTCTGTGAAGATATTATAATAAATAAAAGAGCTGCATTATTAAAAATACGACTCTCTTTAACTGCGTTTTTGGTTTCCTCCTTATTCATTGATTCTATTTGGATTCCGTAGTTTGTTGGGACTTTTCTGTATATATGAAGTCCCTTTCCATATTCAGTTGTATTAGCCTCTTATAAGGCTTTTATAACTTCTGTTCAACTTGAACAGAAGTTAATCTTTCTTACTAAAGGGATCATTTTCTCCCGAAAAGAACTTGCGCTTAACAACGCAAACCCCCACAATAACTACTATCATTAGTACTGTGCTCATTGATTTTCCTCCTTGATTTTAAGTGTTGTTTGGGTTCATCAAATATCAGGTGATGCTCGATCCTCGTAAGATATATCTTCCTCTACAGGTTCTCTATATTTGTTCAAAGATTTATCTCTCTCCTGCGCAAAATCATAGATATTATCCTCGTCTTCATCTTCATAGTCAGGATCATCTTCAAAATCCATACTAGAACCACTTCCAAATGAGCCATGCTTTGGCTTATAATTCTAGTCAAAACATGTGGTACCATCAACATCTTTATGCTTGTCAGTTTCTTGTAAATCAAATGATAGGAATGTTAATAGATTCGAACATGCTAATATCTGATATTCAGCAGAACATGGTATCATGATTGTAGTCATTGATTACTGGAAATAAGCTATCTGGTTAATAACTTCTCCAAACAAAAACGGCGTGCTGACAGCCGTATTGAAAGAGACCCAATATGCAATATCTATTTACAGAGCGCGCGCACCTCATGTGTCCGCATATGTGTTTCGGAATAGTAATGACGGTTAAAAGAATTTTCGATGAGGATGCCATCAGCAGTACTATCAGGGATATCGTTGCAGTTCATACCTATGGAAACTGAGATTGCTAATGTTAATTCTCAGGAAATCATGAATGAATATGTGAAACTCACTGATCATGAATGGAATCTGTACGAAGAAGGCATGCTGAAAATCAGAGCCTGGAAGATGCCCGAAGAGACATGTTTTCTTTTGGTATTTCATCA
>CACYLQ010000266.1 GCA_902775195.1 uncultured Pseudobutyrivibrio sp. | reverse complement strand
GCTTACAAACTTTATCTGCTCCACGATGGGCAACATTGCATCACAATGCACATGCAGGTCGGCTCCCTTAGGCATTGCCTGACACATTCTGTAGAGCGAGCTTTGACGGAACGAGGCTTCAGGTTCAAAGAAATTCGTCTCAGCCAACTGATAGCTTGTATACGATGATTTATACTCGTCGAAAGCTTCTTGAGTGGATAAATCTTTTACCTGGTTATCGACCTGGTTATCGTCAGTACAACTAACCAGAGCCAATAGTAATGTAAGTGATGCTAGTAGTAATTTTTTCATTTTTCCACGTATTTAGTTAATTTGATGCTACAAAAGTAGTAAAAATCTAGATGAGTCCAGTACTTTTGTGGCAACATTTAAGATGATTTAAGTATATTTGATCGTCCGAATTTGTTCGTGAATTTCTCTGGCTGAACATCATCTTGCTCGATGACGCAGAAGGAAGCCTTATCACACTTGTGAATAGCATCAACCTATTCAATCAGGGACAGATTTTGATTGACTTGATGCGATGGACTTCATCACGTCGCCTACCTTTCAACGCTTCTCACCCAATAGTCTTCTGGCTCTTCAAAGATAAGATATCCTGGCGATTGATACCACGTAACATTACATGGTATATACCTGTCCCGCTTTGCTCTCTTCCAACCCTTGGCATACATTGATTGTTTAATCCAAAAACGTTATAGACTTACTGCTTATTGTGCGAAATCTGATTTTTCAATCAAAAACCTGTAACTCTGATTGCAATTTTTTTTGCTCACAAAAATGACAAAAAGTGGCTTAAGCCTACATGATATATGTTAAGTAATTGATAGATAGGTGTTTAATATATGTAGGCTTGTCTTTTGAGCCTACATAAAGGGTACATAAAATGGCGATTTTGGCCGTTTTTAGGATGTCATCAGACTGGTTACTGATAATTACCAGGCTGGTAACTCATTGTAACTAGGCTGGTAACTCGCTGTAACTAAGCAGGTAACAGATAGTAACTAGGCTGGTTACTGGTAGTAACCAAACTGATTATCGTGCGTTACTACTTGTGTTATAATCAGTTACAAGCTTTTCTTATAAATAAATATTACTTTTTCTTGATTTTATGTAGGCTTTATGTAGGCTTATGTACCCTTACAGAGCAAGGGTACATATGTTAAAATGCGGTATATCAATAAGTTAACATGCTCTATGTAGGCTTAGGCCACTTTTTGTCATTTTTGTGAGCAAAAAAATCTGTGCATAGACTCTTGCTTGTTCTGAGGTGCTAAGCAACAATACAAAAAGAATGGCAAACTGATCTGTTTGCCATTCTTTTTGTTTGAATAAGGTTCATAATAGGCCTGACTGCTATCCGTTCTAAGGCTCTGAGAAACAAATCTTTACAAATTCTGATGATTTTGAAGAAAGGGACAGATTCTCTGTACTTAGCATCTCTATTTCCACATTGTTATTTCATTTCTTTCTTTGCCTCTTTGCCTCCGAGGAGTCAAACCTGTGATTGTGATTCTTGTGGATCACTCGGAACCGACCCCAGATTTTTTCAAAAAAAATCAGAATTTTCAATCAACCTCCCTTTGGTCGGCCTTTTCCTCCTTTTAACAACAAAGGTAGGGAATTGGCCGGGATTAAGCAAATTCTTCACTGATAATCTATATCGAGCGCAAAATTAGAGTCCCTATGATTCCCAGCTTCAATTGTTTAACCGTCCAAACTTTGGGGTTCACTTCATCCGGCTGTCCCTCCGTGTTTATGATTGTCAGTTGCATGAACCATATACATTTGGACAATAATCTTTTGTCCATCCAACAATTTTCTTTTCGTCTTTAACTATTACCGTTTTTATCCAATATTCTCCTTTATAAAGTTTATAATCAAGTACTGGGAATGCCTTGTTATTCGTTGTGGAATAGTTATCAAAACAGTCAGGATACTTGCCTGTTATCTTTATAAATGAACATAATAGACCTGGCATATGATATAGACTAACTATGCAGTTCTCAGGCTTTGTCCATCTTCCCCAAAACCAGACTCCGCATTGTTCTTTATCTACCCATCCAGTTATAGGAGCAATATTTTCTTCATTGATTGCAGTTATGCATACCTTATACCTGTTGTTTGACTGTTCTAATATTTCTACATCGTGCCAGTTTTCTTTCTCAGTATCTTCTTTGACACTTGTATAACTAACTATAGTTGTGTCATCAGCATAAACAGGAACACTGTTAGTTATTGCGTCTGTAAAAAAGACTACGAGGTTATCTTTTTGTGAAAATAACACCTGGCACTTCACAATGACAAAAAATAAGATGGCAACTGTCTTTTTCATTTTCTTCTTAATATTACCTTAAATGGATTTCTTCCGACATGTTTCTCAAAATTTTCCATCTGTTGCGCCTTAATAAGAAGGCAACCTGTGGAAACAGCACCATTTGCAGTTCCACTATTATTTGTTCTATGAATGAAAATTCCATTCTTTTGACTCTTCGAATACCCATTTTTATTTCTATTCCCATCAACCGTATTTATTGGACCACCATTTTCCAACATATAATGTTTGGGAATCACCCCCGTACCATTACTAGCCCTCCAAGAACCATCATATACACCATCTTGTATAGCCCCATATTTATCAAAGTTTGAGGTCATTGTAAATGCTGTATAATGAGTTATGTCGTCAGCCCCTTTTGCTCCATACACGGTTGCAGTCGCATGCTTGGATCCTGGACCATCAAGGGTGTAGTCTTTTCCTAATTGTTCATCATAATAGCCATCGAAAGAAACAACTGTTTCTCCCAGATAAGTACCATTAATATTATTATTAGCCAGTTGTTCTTGTGATGTACAATCTGTATAATGTATTTGTGTTTGCCATGTTGTTTGGCCATTATTACAGCCAACAGAATCTAAAGAAGAATACCAATCCCTTCCATCCGGGTCGAACTTATTCACAGGATCTCCTGCGCAATACGAGTATGGAGAAAAAGGATAGTACTTCTCTGCCAGCGGGTCCATACTTGTCCACATCGGTACACCAGCAACGTCAAACAATCTGGCACCGAAATCGTACATGTTCAGACCATTCTGCTTGTCCAGCTCCTTACCTGTGAAACGGAAAGGATGCCAATTGTTGTCGGTCTGCTGTATGAGGGCAGGATCCTGTATCCTCATCTCGCTGCCATAGGGATAGTAGTTGATGGTTTCCTTAACGTTATTCTTACTATCTACCACCATCCTCGTGCTGCCCAGATGGTCGGTGACGTAGTAGTTCCAGCTGGTCGGAGCGCCATTGGCGTCCAAGTCCACATAACCTCCGTCGAACTGCCACATGAAAGGTTCGCCATCTCGCAGAATACAGGTCTGTAGTGGTCTTTCTGATATAGCCGTTTGTCTTGGGAATGGACATTACATGGCGGCTTGACAGCTTCCTGCCGTCTGAGGTGTAGTCGTTTCGGATGTACTTCGGCCTGTTGTTCACATTCTGGTTTATCATGTATGCGTGGTGCCCGTAGTCATATGTAATGCTGTTAATGCCCCGGTTGCTGTCTTTGGTCAGGGCACCGTTGCTGTCGTACGCATACTCCACGTCGGCATCTGAAGCGTCATGGAAATCGAGGGTGCCATTATAGTTCACCGACTCAGCATCGTCTGTGACCTTTAACAGGCGGTTGCCGTCATAGCTGATGGACAGGTCGTCAATGAGCCCGAATGTGCCGTCGTTCTTCATGCCCCTACGCTGCAAGGATGTGATGGAGCCA
>CACYLQ010000265.1 GCA_902775195.1 uncultured Pseudobutyrivibrio sp. | reverse complement strand
GTATGCCAGTGGTTATACTATGGTAATCCAAACCAGGAGTGGATTTTCGAGCCTGTACAGAATCAGTCACAGCCATCTAATCCACAGCCATCTAACCCAGCGCCTTCAAATCCAGAACCAGCACAGCCAGCAGCTGAAAGCGGTCTTACAGCTAAGGCTACTATTAACAGCTGGGGAAGTGGTTACACAGCTAACATCAAGGTATCCAACAACACAGGAAAGAACGTAAACGGTTGGACACTTAAGCTTAAGAAGAGCGAAGTAAAGATGGATTCTAGCTGGAATGTAAACGTTAAGGAGTCAGGCGACTACTACGTAATCACACCAGTTTCATGGAATTCATCAATCGCAAATGGCGGAAGCGTTGAGTTCGGCTTTAACGGAACAGGAAATGTTTCTAACAATCTTTACATTGATGTTCAGTAAATAACTCAGTAGTTCATTGGTCACTCTGCGATTTGCAGAGTGACTTTTTTAATCTAAAATGCTACAATTTTACTAAAATTATTACTTGGGGGAATATATGGCCACATTAAAAGAAATATCAGAGGCAACGGGATTTTCCATTACAACAGTATCAAGAGTACTTAGTGAGGATGAAACCTTTAGTGTAGCAGAATCCACAAGAAGTGCTATCTTCGAAGCTGCCGAAAAGCTTAATTACAAAAGTCCTAGCAGGCGTGTGGAAAAGAATCGTCAGGCTAAGAATCTATTTAAAGTGGGAATTGTTGAAATGGAATATGAGCTGGACCATTTCAAGGACTCCTACTATATATACATGCGAAACAGTGTAGAAAAGAGCCTTTTCGATATGAAGCTTGAACCTATCGCCTTTCGTTATAATGAAGAGACTGCGGAGTACATGAACATCTCTGGCAATGTAGATGGAATCATTGCCATTGGTCAGTTTTCAGCTGCCCAGGTGTCAGCTATGGAAAAATGGACAAGGAATATCGTATTTATTGATTCATCCCCAGCTACAGAAAAATATACATCAGTCGTTCCTGATTATGAAACAGGCATAAGACAGGGCGTCGAGTATCTTTATAAAAAAGGACATAGAAGCATAGCCTTCACTGGCGTCAAATATACTCTTGATTCCAGAGCAGGCAAAATAATCGAAAGCCGTCGTCGCATATTTGACGATGTGGTTAAGGAATACCCTGAATTAAAGGCATGCCACATCGACACACCTAGCGGTTCAAGTGGCACCTCAGAAAGCATAAAAAAGTATTTTGCAAGCACCAAGAAGGCTGACAGAGTAACTGCTTTTTTTACATTCAATGAACCTACAGCGATAGGAGTGCTACGTGCTATCGAAGCAGAAGGCTTCAAAGTTCCAAAGGATTATAGCGTATTGTCTTACAACGATACCGCCCTTGCTACAATGACTAATCCCCAGCTTTCAGGAATCCACATTCCACTACCACAGATTGCTGAGGCAGCAGTGTTCTTCCTTAACAGATGCATGCTAAAGGAAGCGGATATGCCTTTAAAAATCATGGTTCCAACTACGATCACAGAGCGTGAGAGCGTGGGAGATAGATGAAAATTTTATAATTACCCTTGCAATTGGATTTTTTCAATCTGATTGCAGGGGTATTTTTTTAACCATTTTTACACACCAAATTTTAGTAAATATGGCTAATTGTTTATTTTTACTAAAAGAACTAAAATTTTACTAGATTTTAATAACTGGAAGTATGCCGAAGCAGTAACCTATCCTGAGACTAAGGTGTTATCTAGCGAAAATCATTTCGTAGGAATCACATGTTATTCATCAACAGATTTAGTTAACTGGACGGACGAAGGTATTATTGCTACTCCAGAGGATGTTTACAACGAAACTATCATGGAAGGACAGCAGGCTGCCTGGGTAGGACGATTAGGTGTTACAAAGCTTTTAGATGGCACATACGCACTGCTTGTTCAGCATGAATGTGACGATTCTGACGAGACAGATGGTTGGAGCAAGCAGGTTTTGATTATGACTTCGGACAAGCCAAATGGTCATTTCACCTGGAACAACCGTGTAAATATGAAAAGCTATATCGGCACAACAAATACAGGTGACCAGACTGTATTTGTTGACCCAGCTACAGGCCAGGGATATTTGCTTTATTCCTACGGAAGTGGCCGTGGCAAAATGTATTTGTCTAAGGTAGTAAAGGGCAGTGATGGCATTGTAACCTTGGATGAATCTAGAATGATATATTCAGGCGCAGGCCGTGAAGGCAACTGCATGTTTGAATACGGTGGAAAGTATTACGTATGCGCATCTGATTTGTACGGCTGGAATGCTTCCCATGGATATTATCTGGTGTTAGATAGTCTTGATGATGAGTATCTTAAATCAAGACCAGTCACTACTAATATGGAGCTGATGGATGGAGCTAGTGACGATTATTGTCACGTAAGCCAGACTGGATTTTTCTACACAGTTAGAGGCTCAAAGCAGGATACAGTAATCTTCTGCGGAGATAGATGGTCAGATTTTGCCGACAATGGTGATGGCTATAACGTATGGTGTCCACTTTCATTTGACGAAAATGGAAAGCCATTTTTCAATTCAGTTAGCTCATGGAAATTAAACGCAGCCACAGGTGAGTGGAAGGTTGCCAGCGATAACAATTATGTTAAAAACGGCAGCTTTGATGCAGACAGAATCACAGTAACAGATTTTGTTGGATGGAACGAAGAAATCTTAGATGGAAATGGTAACATCACTAACAACAAGGATTGTGTTACAGGAAAATATGCTCTTATCATGTCAGGCCAGGGGGCTTACGAGGAGCAGATTAGCCAGACTATTACATCTACAAAGGATGTAGCTTTAGCTGATGGAATCTATGATTTTACAGCTAAGATTAAAAATACCGAAGGCTTCAGTGACCTTAGTTTATATGCTACTAGCGGGGGTGTGACATACGGACAGAAGATACTTACTGCAAACGAAGCGTACACAGAAGTAACTCTTAAGAATGTGGTTGTGGAAAATGGACAGGTTACAATTGGTATACATGCAAAGGGTGATGGGGCGATCCTTTATGCGGATGACCTTACCTTCAAAAAAAGTGATGTAAAGGATTATGCTACAGGAGCTTTAACAGGAAAGATTTCTGGCGACAGCGCCACCGCAGGAAAGACTGTTAAGGTGAAAGCAACAGATGCTGAAGGCAGAAGCTTTGAAAAGCAGGTTACATTAGCAGATGGTGAAACAGAGTACAAGCTTGAGCATATTCCAGCAGGCACATACAGTATTGAAGCATCAGGCGATGGCGTTGCTATTAAGATGGATGACACTGCTAAAGACAACACAGTGGCACCTATCAAGGCTATCAGCACAACAGGAACTGTAAAGGGTAGAGTAGTAACAAAACAAGGCAAGGCCTTGGCAGGAGTTAAGGTCGGGCTTTCAGGAGAAGGCAAAGAATTTGAAGCTACCACAGATGAAAACGGTGAATATAGCTTTGATGATGTAAACCAGGGCAGCTATTCAATTAAGTATTCTTTGAGCGGATATGAACTTGCTTCTGGTGGCGAGGCTGAGACAAAGGTTGCCGCAGGCTTTACCACAATCAAATCTGACGCCATGATGGGCAAGGAGCTTGGCAAGGTAGCAGGAACAGTAAGAAACGCAAGTGG
>CACYLQ010000264.1 GCA_902775195.1 uncultured Pseudobutyrivibrio sp. | reverse complement strand
GTTAAAATACTCTGTCATTGCTGACGAAAATACACTCCATGCGTAGATTGAACCTAAGCATAGATTAATAAAGCATGCTGCTAAAAGAACTATCCATCTTTTCTTATCAAGATTCATTTTATTATCTCCTCGAATACTCTTATTTTTTCTTAAATATCAAGCGCTGCGTGATATCCCCAGTAAACTGCATTAGTGATTGTTGAAACCTTTGCAGCATCACCGATTACTCGTACGAATGGAGCCGCATTCATAAGTTCGTTTACTACATCAGTGCGTGAACGCTGACCAAGTGCGCAAATTACGCTGCTACCTTCAACTAATACTTCGTTACCGTCCTTATCTTCACAGTAAACGCCTTCCTTTGTAACCTTTACTGCCTTAAGTCCAGTATGAACATCAACATACTTATCAATCTGTTGAAGAAGAAGTGGACGATGTCTTACGTTTGCATCAGGAGCAAGCATATCTCTCATTTCGATGATAGAAACCTTCTTACCATCCTGACCAAGGTGAACAGCACACTCACAGCCTGCAAGTCCGCCACCCATAACTACTACGTTATCGCCAACCTTTTCTTTTTCCTTATAATAATTATTAACTACAACAACATTGTCTCCATCAAGACCTGGGATTGGTGGAACAAGAGGAGTAGAACCTACTGCGATAATAATTGCATCAGCATTTTCCTTCTCAGCATATTCCTTTGTAACTTCTGTATTAAGTCTGATTTCAACACCAGCATTTCTAGCAAGCTTCTCGTATGTACCTGTAAGCTGATACATTTCATATTTAAATGAAATAGCCTGCTCACTCTTAAGAATTCCACCAAGCTCTGATTCCTTCTCGCAAAGGATAACCTGATGTCCACGACGAGCTGCTGTACTGTACAACGACGTGTAGATGTAGCTGCACGCTCAGCCATACATGTAAAGCATCTTAAGCAACGAACGATTTCATCGTCACGATTTTCTGTAACCTTCTGTGGTAAATATGGATCAGCAAGAAGTGCACGGCCCATGTAAACAATATCAGCCTTGCCGGAAGCGATGATTTCTTCCATCTGCTCTGGGTCATTAAGACCACCAAGTGTTGCTACAGGAACTGATACGTGCTTCTTAATCTCAGCTGCAAGGAATACATTTCTACCATGCTCTTCAAACATAGATGGATGTGTGATTCCAAATGTCTTCTGGTATGTACCAGCTGAAACATGAAGGATATCAACATAGCTTTCAAGCTGCTTTGCAATCTCTATTCCTTCTTCAATACCATATCCACCCTCACAGAACTCTGAACCTGACATTCTGAATTCGATTGGGAAACGTGGGCCTACTGCCTCACGAACTGAAGTTAAAATCTCTTTTGCAAGTCTGCATCTATTTTCAAGGCTTCCGCCGTACTCATCAGTTCTCTGATTGAAAAGTGGTGAAAGGAACTGGTTAATTAACCAACCATGTCCACCGTGAATCATAATCATTTCAAAACCTGCACGCTTCGCCATTGCAGCAACGTCACCGTATGACTTAACGATTTCATCAATCATATCCTTAGTCATACCCTGAACCTCTACGCCATCAGGTCTAACTGTGTCCATAGGACCCCACTGCTTCATTGTCTTTTGCTTTGTCTTGTCTGTCATGTATGTGCCAGCAAACATACCAGAGTGTGAAAGCTCTAAAGATGGCATTCCACCATGTCTTCTAATTGCATCTGCAGTGTAAGTTGCGCATGCAAGTGAATTTAAAATTGCTGGATTTAATCTATATGCATGACTTCCGTCAGATTCATGAACCATACATTCTGAAACTGTTACAGCTGCAGCCCCGCCCTTTGAACGAAGCTCATAAAAAGCTGTTGACTTAGGGCCAATACAGCCATCATTTGTAATATCTGTTCCACCCATAGGTGCTGAGAACATTCTGTTTCTAAATGTCACACCAGCTACTGTAATTGGACTGGTAAGATGTGGATATTTTCTTTCCATAATTATCCGGAACCTCCTTTGTTAAAAAAATAACATTTAATTGTTATTATTTTAACATGCGTCTTTAGACTTCTTCTATCAACTGTTCAGCCCGACGTATAAACTAATTGTTTATACCCTGCATGCCCTGCTCGTTTTCCAAGGGTGTATTTATGGACACTTCCATACCTTATTATAATCTCAGTTAATAAATGAACCAGGCGAACGGAGGTATTAATATGAAGGGATACATTATTGATTGTGGTTATATGGGTTATGTAGATGGCGAATACGAATTATTCGCAACAGAGGATGAATATTTAGAATACATCGCTGCTTAGAATTTTAATTGGAGATAATGCCTATGGAACTTTCATCTAAAATCATTGCTGTAGATTTCGACAACACATTATGTTACAGTGATTGGCCCGGCCTTGGAGAGCCTAATCTTCCTTTGATTCATTATTTAAAGCGTCAACAGTCACTGGGCAACAGAATTATCCTATGGACCTGCCGTGCTGGTAAAGCTTTAGCTGATGCTACAGCCTGGTGCGAACAGCAAGGGCTTACCTTTGACGCAATTAATGACAACCTACCTGAAGTAGTTGCGTTGTATGGTAATAATAGTAGAAAGATTACCTGCGACGTCTACATTGACGACCGAAACATGAAAATAGAAGAATGCCTGTAAAAAGGCATTCTTCTCAGACTGTAGACAAACTATATTTTTTCACTGCCTAAATATTGAGATTTGAACAAAGTGGAGGGAAAGTCCCAATATAATTCCTAAAAACTAAGAATC
>CACYLQ010000263.1 GCA_902775195.1 uncultured Pseudobutyrivibrio sp. | reverse complement strand
TTGTATTGCTTTATAGAATTGTTAAATCTTACATCAAGAATCATTGAAGCATAAATTACATTATATATGAAAGAAGAAATACTTTCTCTACGGATTCTTTTACTTTGTGGCTGTGCATCCTTAGAAGCGAAAGGCGACTTGCGACGTCTTGATTTAGCTATTCGCGAGGCACTTGACAAGGAGGTATGCGTGAATGAACTGAAGGATGCTTTTGCACAGCTCTATGCCTATACGGGGTTTCCCCGTTCGCTGAATGCGCTAAACACACTGGAGCGTGTGCTATCAGAGCGCAAGTCTGTTGGGATAATAGATAACGAAGGAAAAACATTCCAGCGCCCTGCTATTTGGGATGATGCTAAACTGGCATTGCAATTTGGTACGGAGATGCAAACCCGTGACGAAGGTGGTACAGCGTGGAACTATTCTTTTTGTCCACAGGCTGACTATTATATGAAGTCGCACCTTTTTGGTGATATATTCGCTTGCAACCAATTTACTCCTGCCGAACGTGAGCTTATTACTGTTTCAGCCCTCAGCGTAATGGAAGGTGTTACTCCACAGTTTGAAGGGCATAAGGAATGCGCTGTCTTTATGGGCAATACAAAGGAACAAGTGGATTATCTCTGTCGTTGGCTTGAAGAAAAATACAGTAGGCATCAATAGGATAACTTCCAATTTAGCGAACCTATATAAACTATTTAAATGAAATTAGTTCCAGCTATATTCTCTATTTGTCTTATTCTGATGGCATCATGCCGTCAGAATAAGACATTTCACAGTATTGATTCATTCCAAGGCTCTCGCGTTTGGGCACTTGCAAAACTTATTCAATCCGAAGATACTGTGAATATGAGTGAATTTGTAAATTCAAATCCGTCAATTGATATAGATGAAGTGGATTCTAAATATCATAAAAATTTACTTATATGGTCTATATTTAATGGGCATTATAAATCCACTGAAGCTTTGTTGCGCTTAGGTGCGAATCCTAATTTTACTGCTTTTGATGGAACAACCCCTCTAATTTATGCCTCCAAGTATCTAACCTCAAATTATAAAACTGATATTAGATATATTGCTGCACTTCTACAATTTGGAGCAGATCCCAATAGAATAACTACGGATTCTGTTACGGGATTGGAAAGAGATGCTCTAAATGCAGCAGCAGTAACATCTATTGAATATGTAAAATATCTAATTGAAAAAGGTAATGCCGATCCATTTATGTCGGTGAACCATATATCACCTATTGAACAGGCTGTAATTCAAAACAAGTTAGAGATAGTTGACTATTTAATATCATCGTCAAATGTATCGTTACATATCCCGTCAGGAACATATGGTGGCGGAAAGACAGTATACAACATCTTAAACGACAAAGAATATCCTTCTGGCAGTCATCTATATTTATTACAGCAAAAAATCCTTACCTCTCAATGACTGGTATCTGAGTTTTTAGTGAATATACATAATATGTCTTTTTATCTTAAAATAAAAAATATGAAACAAATTAAGTTTTTCTTCATGTCTTCCATAATAATGGTTGTTCTTAGTAATTGCACTTTTGAAAACCGCAAAATAAACACACATATATGTTTTGAAGATTTAGACATACACATCCAAGACACATTGAGAAATCTGCCAATTGACACTCTGGACTGTTATCCTGATTTAATAGACTTAACAGGACACTATAAGTTAATTGCTGAAGAAATTGGGCCTTGGACTTATGCGCAAAAATTGGAAAATTGTGAAACTGGAAAATCTTATTGGTTCGATTATAATACCCCAAGACCTTTTATTGTTACGTCAAAAGAAATTATATTCCCCATGGAATATAATATTGTAACAAAGGGATTAGAAAGAACAGATATGTTTAATCTTATAAATATCAATAAATGAAAAAAGTATTATTTATAAATATCGCCTTACTTTTTATTCTTATATACGTTTGCATCTCTTATAATCATAGACAAGCTATTGTAAATACAGAAAGACCAATTGAAGA
>CACYLQ010000262.1 GCA_902775195.1 uncultured Pseudobutyrivibrio sp. | reverse complement strand
TCCGTCTGCTCTAACAATGTGGGCTCCACCAGCTGATAAGATGAAAAGTGGATAGCCTAAAGCGCAGACTCTTGAATATTCCATAGCGTAAGGCAGAATGTTTTCTGTAGCGCCGCAGCCTAAAAGAATAGGCTCAAGGAATATTTCTGTAATAGCTGTAAGGAGAAGACCTCCAATAATCATAACTGATACAGCATTACCTATATAATAACCAGCTCGTTTGGTTTCGCCTCTACCCATTGCAAGATTGAAGGTAGAAGCAGAACCTATACCACATAAAAGCGCAATAGATACGTTAAGTATAGATAATGGAAACTGGATGTTTGTTGCACCATTACCTAAAGGTCCAACAAAGTTTCCAATGAAAAGCTGATCCACCATGTTGTACAAAGAACCTACAAGCATGGCGATAATGCTAGGTATTGCAAATTTTCTAAGAAGTGTTCCAACTGGCTCAGTACCCAGTGGATTTATTTTAGTTGTTTCTTCCATTGTGCTCGTTCCTTCTATATTATAGTAATTTCTATTTTATGCTCTAGTCCAACGTCCACTAGCTCCGCATGGAAGTACAAGACCTGTATCTGTTACAGGCAAACCAATTTCATCAGCTGTAACTGTACCAGGGTGCTTCTTTAATAATGCAGTGCTAATCATGTAGTTGAGTACTGCAGGCTGAAGACCAGTAGTGTATGAGTTAACTAAGAAGAATAATGCATCATCCGATAAAATCTGCTCGCAAAGCTCGATGAATGGGAAGATATCATCCTCAATCTTCCAAATCTCATTCTTAGAACCTCTTCCATATGAAGGTGGGTCCATGATGATACCGTCGTATTTGTTTCCACGTCTGATTTCTCTTTCAACAAACTTACGGCAATCATCTACAAGCCATCTGATAGGTGCATCACCGAGGCCAGATGAGATGGCATTTTCTTTAGCCCATCCAACCATACCCTTTGAAGCATCTACATGAGTAACCTGTGCACCTGCAGCTGCAGCAGCAAGTGTAGCGCCACCTGTGTATGCGAAAAGGTTAAGGACCTTAACAGGGCGATTCTTTTCTTTTATTTCCTTATTAATAATAGAAGAGAACCAATCCCAGTTAACAGCCTGCTCAGGAAAGATTCCTGTATGCTTAAATGCAAATGGCTTAATATTAAATGTAAGATTGTGTTCACAAATAGGATAGCTGATGGTCCACTGCTCTGGTAAATCAAAGAATTCCCATTCACCGCCACCTCTGTTAGAACGATGATAGTGACCGTTTAGCTTCTTATAATAAGGAGAGCTTTTTTTAGTGTTCCAGATTACCTGTGGATCTGGACGAAGTAAAATGTAGTCTCCCCAGCGCTCTAGCTTTTCTCCTGAGGAGCAATCTATAATTTCATAATCTTTCCAATTATTTGCTACTTGCATTTCGTTACCTCTTATCTATATAATATGTTGACTTAGTAATTATACGAAAACTTTGTTATTCTTCAATGGCTTTTTGTGGTCGTTTCTTATTTTGACCACAATATATAGTCGGAATACGGATTGTTCTTAATAAAATACAATTATTTCTTACTTTTTCTTGCAGATACCCCCTTTCTCGTGTATATTATTACTTGCTGTGACATGATAGCGATGAAGCGTGAGGTTGCAACCCAGCTTGCTGTGGTTGGTTTTCCGTGGAGCGAATGTCAAGTTAGGAAACTGACGACAAGTCACTGTACAACAGAAAACCGTCCGCTTTGCGGAGACGACGTGTGAGAACTTGATTCGATTTTTAAAAATTGAAGCATGAAACACACGGGTAAGTGTACAGTCGCCACTTGTTCGCTTTTTCAGAAAGAAGAAAAACGAAAAAGGAGGAGACTTTTTTTATGGCAAATCAAGTTATGAGAATCACACTCAAGGCTTATGACCACGAGTTAGTAGATTCATCTGCCAAGAAAATCATCGAGACTGTTAAGAAGAACGGAGCACAGGTTAGTGGTCCAGTACCTCTTCCAACAAAGAAGGAAGTT
>CACYLQ010000261.1 GCA_902775195.1 uncultured Pseudobutyrivibrio sp. | reverse complement strand
CAGCTACTCAGATAGAGCGAACCCTTAACTATACAAAGGAAGCAACAGTTGATTCTCCGGGAGTAATGAAATGTCTTCATCCTGAAGCATTTTGTGAAACCATCAGGGAGGCAAAGGCTAATGCAGATTACGTTATAGTTTTTCCCCACTGGGGTACGGAAGGTAATGCTGTTTATGGTGAAGACCAGATAGCATTAGCCAGAGCATTTGTGGAAGCTGGTGCGGATGCCATTATCGGTGGTCACACTCACTGCTTACAGACAGTAGAATATATGGATAACGTACCTATATTTTATAGCCTTGGTAATTATTGGTTCGCTACAACAGGGGATATGCCAGCAGCTTATGACACAGGCTTGGCACAGATACGTATCACTCCTGAGGGAGATATCGAATCGCGCTTTATTCCATGTCAGTTTAAGGACGGCGTTACCAGAAAACTTAAATCAAAAGATATAGCATATCGCAATATCATAAATAGCCTTAATAGCATGTCGAATTCGGCAGTTATTGATAAGGCAGGAAATATTAGTAAAAAATAAATAGTTGTTTCTAGCAATGCTAGATAATAAGGAGGAATTTCTATGAGTAAGAAACCTGTAGTACTTATGGTTCTTGATGGATATGGTCTTAATGACAATCCAAAGGGAAATGCCATTGCGATGGCAAAGACACCAGTTATGGACAAGCTTATGGCTGAATGCCCTTACGTGGCAGGACAAGCTTCTGGAATGTTCGTTGGACTTCCTGATGGACAGATGGGTAATTCAGAGGTTGGTCACATGAATATTGGTGCCGGCCGTATCATCTACCAGGATTTAACACGTATCACTAAGGCAATCAGCGATGGTGAGTTCTTCGAGAACAAGGTTTTACTTGAAGCTATCGAAAATGCTAAAAAGACTGGCGGAGACATTCATCTTTGGGGTCTTCTTTCAGACGGTGGTGTACATAGCCACATCGAGCACCTTTACGGAATGCTTGAAATGTGCAAGAAGAACGGCCTTTCAAATGTTTACGTTCACGCTTTCCTTGATGGTCGTGATACTCCACCAGCATCTGGTAAGGATTTCTTAGCAACACTTCAGTCTAAGATGGATGAAATCGGAGTTGGTGCTATTGCATCTCTTTCTGGTCGTTATTACGCAATGGACCGTGATAACAACTGGGACCGTGTTGAGAAGGCTTACAATTCATTAGTTAAGGGCGAAGGCGTTCTTGCAACTTCAGTTCAGGATGCTATGCAGGCTTCTTATGATGATGGTGTTACTGATGAGTTCGTTCTTCCAACAGTTATCACTGATGCAGATGGCAAGCCACTTTCACTTGTAAAAGATGGCGACTCAGTTGTATTCTTCAACTTCCGTCCAGACCGTGCTCGTGAAATTACTAGAGCATTCTGCGACGACAAGTTTACAGGATTCGATAGAGAATTCCTTAATCTATATTATGCTTGCTTTAAGGATTACGATGAGACAATCCCTAACAAGCACATCGCTTTCGAAAAGGAGAGCATTACAAATACATTCGGCGAGTTCTTAGCTAACAATGGTAAGAAGCAGTTAAGACTTGCAGAAACTGAAAAATACGCACACGTTACATTCTTCTTCAACGGTGGTGTTGAAGAGCCTAATAAGGATGAAGAAAGAATCCTTGTTAATTCACCAAAGGATGTAGCTACATATGACCTTAAGCCTGAAATGTCGGCACCAGAGGTTGGAGCAAAGCTTGTAGAGGCTATTAAGTCTGACAAGTACGATGTAATCGTTATTAACTTTGCTAACCCAGACATGGTTGGTCATACTGGCGTTATAGATGCAGCTGTTGCAGCTGTAGAGCGTGTTGACTCACTTGTAGGAGATGCCGTAGAAGCAATCAAAGAAAAGGATGGAGCATTATTCATCTGTGCTGACCACGGCGGTAATGCTGAGAAGATGATTGATTATGAGACAGGAGAGCCACACACAGCTCACACAACAAATCCTGTTCCATTTATCTTAGTTAACTACGATAGTGACTACACACTCCGTGAGGGCGGCGCACTTTGCGATATCGCTCCTACACTTATCGAGATCATGGGTCTTGAGCAGCCAAAGGAGATGACAGGTAAGTCATTATTAATTAAGAAATAAATAGCAAATGCTATTTAAATAAACTAAATAAAAAGAGAGAGGATTTGATTATGAAACCAATTAAAGAAGGAAAAGTAAGAGAAGTATACGATAATGGAGATAGCATTATCATGGTGGCAACAGATCGTATATCTGCATTCGATGTTATTCTTAAGAACAAGATTGTAAACAAGGGTGCAGTGCTTACCCAGATGTCTAAGTTCTGGTTCGATTTAACCAGCGACATCGTTCCAAATCACATGCTTTCAACTGATGTAAAAGACATGCCAGAGTTCTTCCAGAACGACGAATACAAAGGCAAGTCAATGATGTGCAAGAAGCTTAAGATGCTTCCAATCGAGTGCATCGTCAGAGGTTACATCACAGGCTCTGGCTGGGCCAGCTACAAGGAGAACGGTACAGTTTGTGGTATCAAGCTCCCAGCAGGTTTAAAGGAATCTGATAAATTACCTGAGCCTATTTACACTCCTTCTACTAAA
>CACYLQ010000260.1 GCA_902775195.1 uncultured Pseudobutyrivibrio sp. | reverse complement strand
TATTCCTGATTACATTAATAACATAAAACTACAAAGAAGCACTCAATTGCTGCTTTATTCAAATGCAACTATAGAAGAAATATCAGATTTTTTTAGCTTCTCGAATCAAAGCTATTATTCGAAATTATTTAAAGAAAAATATTCCTGCACCCCATTGGAGTACAGGAATAATAAAAACATAGATAGTTAAATATCCTACAGACTATACACTTATACTAGATTGATAATCTCTCTAAAGCTATTTATTTTATGCTCAGCCTTCTCATAACTGCTAGCACTGCCTATTCCTATGCTGTGAAAACCACCAGCTACTGCTGCGTCAATTCCGGCCTCGGCATCTTCAACAACAAAACAATTCTCATTCTTAAGCTGAAGAATACCGGCTGCCTTAATGAACACCTCAGGATTAGGCTTTGACTGAGAAATTATTGTACCATCAGATATTCCGTCAAAGAAATCCAAAAGACCTATGCGACTTAAAATCAGCTTAGTGTTTTGCGATGATGAACCAATAGCAAGCTTTAAACCTTTTGCTCTAAGTGCATTTAAAGTATCTAATACCTCTGACGATACATCCTTTTCTGTCATCGATGACAACAGCTCTTTATATAAATCATTTTTCTTTGTCATCATCTCCAGCTTTTCTTCATCTGAATACTGCTTGTCAGTTTTTTCTAGAATAATCTCCAAACTGGCAGCTCTGGAAACACCGCGAAGTCTTTCATTGATTTTTCTATCAAAATATATTCCCTCATCGTCAGCCATTTTCTTCCAGGCCTGATAATGATATTCATCAGTGCTACAAATAACACCATCTAAATCAAATATAATTCCCTTGATTTCCATTTTATATATAGTCCTTTCCACATAGTGGGTCTATTGGGCTGATTCCCTTAAACTCAGAACGCCCCATCATCTTTTCTATACAAGCCGTTACAAAATCATCGTTACCACTATAGGCATTTATATAAGTCTTCATCATTGGTGCATCAAACAGATGATATGGATAAGCGGTAGAAACCATAAGCATCGGTATTTCAGCAGCATGCCAAGGTGCATCATCCCCAAGGCCAAACAAAACATTCCAATTCAAACGGAGTGTTGTGTTATTAGAAGCATTTTCCATGTTACAAACATAAAGATACAAATCATAATCTTTCTTCATATCTGAAACACTTCTATACAATTCATTCATAAGCATCTGCTTTTCTTCAGTTATTCTGCTTGGATCTGCCAAATCCATTACAGAAAGACGAGTGCGTCTATCTCTAACCCTGACTTCAAAGCCTTCTGCTTCTAGTTTTTCCTTCCACATCTTTACAAAATCGCTATTTGGATCATCATTTCTATCGATAACATTCAAATAAATTCGCTTATATTTTTTTGCAGAAAGTGGAAGTAAACTTGCCTCATCTCTTACGAGTGTGATGGCCTTATCTGCAACTTCCTTAGCCATCTTTCTATGCTTTTCACAACCTACTACAGCCAAAGCATCTTTGCCTGGCACAAGAGTTCCTTCTGCCTGCTTTTTGTGAAGACCTAAAGAAGCCTTTGTAGCAAGTATTCTAAGAACTGCTTCATCTAGTCTTTCTTCCTTAAGGATTCCATTTTTCACACCATTCATAAGGAATCCATAATCCTCTTCTAAGCTCTTATTGAAGAGAATCATGTCACATCCATTTTGGATAGCAGTTGGAATTGCAAGCTCTCTTTTCATAACAGCTGTAAATCCTACCATAGGTGTTGCATCTGTAGAAATTAAACCATTAAAACCAAGCTGCTGTCTCAAAAGCTGAGTAAGCAATTCGTAGGAAAGTGATGCAGGGCATAACTGCTTTTCTCTAGAAGCATTACTATCGTATTTACGAGTGACTTATATACATATCCAAAGGTCTCATCCCATTCCTCTACAGAAAGGCTATTTATGCTTGTAAGAATATGTTGATCTCGCTCATCGATACCATCTCCTGGGAAATGTTTGATAGCAACCGCCACATTATTCTCATCAGCACCATCCATATATCTGCTGGCAAAGTCAACCACCATCTGTGGATTGTCTCCAAATGTTCTTACATTTGTAATTGGATTATGAAACTCCTTGTTAATATCAACGATTGGTGCAAAAGACCAATTCATACCAAGAGCTGCACCTTCTTTGCAGGCAACATATCCCATTTTGTAGCCATATTCGCTATCTGCTGTTGCAGCTACTGCCATAGGCTTTCCAAAGGATGTTCCCTCAAAAGCCAAACCATCTCCTCCTGCCTCAGTATTGGCAGCAAGAAGAAGTGGCACCTTGGCGATTGATTGAATTTTTCTGTGAGTGTTCTGTATCTCCTCGGCTCTGCCACTTCGATACATCATACCCCCTACCTTTATATCTCCTACAATGTGGTTGAGGACTCCATCATCACTGCTGAATCCCATTGGACAGAATACCTG
>CACYLQ010000259.1 GCA_902775195.1 uncultured Pseudobutyrivibrio sp. | reverse complement strand
GATGGAGAGGTTACTACAGACTTCCCAGTTACATCTAAGCTTGAAAAGGCTAAGCCAGTGCTTAAGACTCTTCCGGGATGGAAATGTGATATCAGAGGAATCAAAAAGTACGAGGATTTACCATTAAATTGTAGAAATTATATTGAATTCATTGAAAAGGAAATCGGCTTCCCAATTACAATGGTTTCAAATGGTCCTGGTAGAGAAGATATTATTTATAGATAATATAACGAGGGGTTATGAAAAATTTAATTAATTCAAAATACGGTAAAATCATATTAATCGTTGCGACCGTTGTTTTACTTGTTTTGTTGTTAGTAATGGCCTTAGTCCAAAAGCCTTCAGAGGATGGCAACACAAACAGCTTGTTTCCATTTATTTCAAAGGAAGAGGGCAGTCATGCTGATGTACTTGATGCTGAAAGCGAAAAGAAGGATAAGGGAGATAATATCTTACTGATTCCTAAGGATGAGGTATACAGCTTCAAAATGACAGATTCTCATGGAATTCTATTGAATTTTGAGCGAAAAGAAGAGGGCTGGGTATACATCGACGACCCAACACTTGACATTAACCAAGACAGAATAGACAAGGTTCTAAACTATCTTACAGATGTTAAGTTTATCAACACAATTGTTGCTGAAAATCCTGAAGAGTATGGTTTAACCAGAGATTCTTCAGAATATTCAGTAGATGACGCTAATGGGAATTCCACAATTATTTCCTTGGGAAATGTTGATGAGGCTACAGGTAATGTTTACTATGCGCTTAATTATGATTTTTCCATTATTTATGTAAATCAGGGCAAGCTAAAAAACGTCAGTGAATATGCTGTTGAGGATTTGATGGCTGTTAAATGACAGTTTAAATTATATGTAGTTTACATATTTTGCCCGCTGTGATATTATATATCGGTACTAATTTTACTGTAACTCAGGTTTTGGACACTCCGACCTTCACCTTAGTTACGGCATACATATTTTATAGGAGGTAATTCAAATGATTACAAAAGAAAAGAAACAGGCAATTATCAATGAGTACGCTAGAACAGCTGGTGACACAGGTTCTCCAGAGGTTCAGATCGCAGTTCTTTCAGCACGTATCGCTGAGCTTACAGAGCACCTTAAGGCTAACCCAGGTGATCACCACTCACGTCGCGGTATGATGAAGATGGTTGGTAAGAGAAGAAACCTTCTTGCTTACCTTAAGAACACAGACATTGAGAGATATCGTTCAATCATTGAGCGTCTTGGCTTAAGAAAGTAATCTATAAGAGCGGAGTACAATTACTCCGCTCATTTTCTTATTGAACTTTGATTAAAAGCAAAATCCGAAGCCACTGAATTAGGAGCGAAAATATGGTAGTTTGTTTTTCTCGCTTCATTTTCAGTAGTTTCGGGTTGATGCTTAAATAATAAATTATTAAGGAGAAAACCATGAAGACATTTACAATGGATTTGGCTGGTAGAACACTTCGTGTTGATATCGGCAGAGTCGCTGCACAGGCTAATGGCGCAGCATTTATTCAGTATGGTGAGACAACAGTATTATCTACTGCCACAGCATCTGATAAGCCTCGTGATGGTATTGATTTCTTCCCACTTTCAGTTGAATTTGAAGAAAAGACATATGCAGTAGGAAAGATTCCAGGAGGCTTTAACAAGAGAGAGGGAAAGGCTTCTGAGAACTCAGTTCTTACAGCACGTGTTATTGACAGACCAATGCGTCCACTTTTCCCAAAGGATTATCGTAACGATGTTACACTTAACAACATGGTTATGTCTGTAGATCCACAGTGTAGACCAGAGCTTGTTGCTATGCTTGGTGCTGCAATTTCTACATGTATTTCAGATATCCCATTCGATGGCCCATGTGCTATGTGGGATAAGGGCGACCTTAAGCTTACTGTAGCTTCTACTCGTGAAAAGGTTATCATGATTGAAGCTGGTGCTAACATCATCCCTGAGGATAAGATGATTGAGGCTATTTACAAGTGCCACGATGTTAACCAGACAGTTATCGCATTTATCGATGAGATGGTTAAGGAATGTGGTAAGCCAAAGCATGAGTATACATCATGCGCTATTCCAGAAGAACTCTTTGCAAAGATGAAGGAAATCGTTCCTCCAGCAGAGATGGAAGAAGCTGTATTCACAGATGAGAAGCAGGTTCGCGAGGAGAACATCCGTCAGATCACAAGGCGAAGCTATTTATCAATACGAAAAGAAGACTGTTCGTAAGATGATTCTTAAGGATCACAAGCGTCCAGATGGTCGTGAAATCACACAGATTCGTCCGCTTGCAGCCGAGGTTGATATTGTACCTCGTGTACATGGTTCATCTATGTTCACTCGTGGACAAACTCAGATTTGCGATGTTGTAACTCTTGCACCTCTTTCAGAGGCTCAGAAGATTGATGGACTTGATCCATTTGTTACAGAGAAGAGATACATGCATCACTACAACTTCCCTGCATATTCTGTAGGTGAGACAAAGCCATCACGTGGACCAGGACGTCGTGAAATCGGTCACGGTGCATTAGCAGAGCGTGCGCTTCTTCCTGTACTTCCTACACCAGAGGAGTTCCCATACGCTATTCGTGCCGTATCTGAAACATTCGAATCAAACGGTTCTACATCTATGGCTTCT
>CACYLQ010000258.1 GCA_902775195.1 uncultured Pseudobutyrivibrio sp. | reverse complement strand
AACGTCCTCAAGGCTTCCCTTGTAAGCAACACGTCCTTCAACACCTTCTGGAACAAGCTTCTTAGCACCTTCCTGGAAGTAACGGTCCTTAGAACCATTCTCCATAGCTGCAAGACTTCCCATACCGCGGTAAACCTTGTACTTACGTCCCTGATAAAGCTCGAATGAACCAGGAGCTTCGTCGCAACCTGCGAACATTGAACCCATCATACATACTGAACCACCAGCTGCAAGAGCCTTTGTCATATCACCAGAATACTTGATACCACCATCAGCGATGATTGGAATACCGTATTCCTTAGCTGTCTCGTAGCATTCCATGATTGCAGAAATCTGAGGAACACCGATACCAGCAACAACACGTGTAGTACAGATAGAACCAGGTCCGATACCAACCTTAACAGCGTCAGCGCCAGCCTCGATAAGAGCCTTTGTAGCAGCGCCTGTAGCGATGTTACCAGCGATAACCTGTAAATCAGGATAAGCAGCCTTAACCTTCTTAACAGCCTCGATGATGTTCTTTGAATGACCGTGAGCTGAGTCCATAACGATAACGTCAACCTGAGCGTTAACTAAAGCCTCAACACGCTCCATCATATTTCCTGTAATACCAACACCTGCACCACAGAGAAGTCTTCCCTGATCATCCTTAGCAGCGTTAGGGTATTTAATCTGCTTTTCAATATCTTTAATAGTAATAAGACCCTTGAGCTTGAAGTTGTCATCAACAATAGGAAGCTTTTCTTTACGAGATCTACCAAGAATCTCTTTAGCTTCTTCTAATGAAATACCTTCCTTAGCTGTAACAAGGCCTTCTGAAGTCATTGATTCGCTTATTTTTTTAGAAAAGTCAGTTTCGAATTTAAGGTCACGATTAGTGATGATACCAATGAGTGTGCCGTCTTCCTTTGTAATAGGTACGCCAGAAATTCTGAATTTTGCCATTAACTCGTTTGCTTCTGCAAGAGTGTTGTCAGGTCCTAAGAAAAATGGGTCAGTGATAACGCCGTTCTCAGAACGCTTTACCTTGTCAACTTCTTCAGCCTGCTGTTCAATTGACATGTTCTTGTGGATAATACCAATTCCACCTTGACGAGCCATTGCGATTGCCATGCGGGATTCAGTAACTGTATCCATAGCGGCACTCATCATAGGAATGTTAAGCTTAATTTTTTTAGTAAGATTTGTGTGAAGATCAATAAGATTTGGAGTTACTTCCGAATACTGTGGAACCAGTAAGACGTCGTCGAAAGTAATGCCATCACCAATAATCGATGCCATAGGGGGTAACCTCGCTTTCTTTGTTTGACAGTAAATTTTTTAAAATTATATTTAACAAAAAGGGCTATGTCAATGAAAAGCTGAAAGATAAAAGTGACAATATTTTTGCAAATAACAGAGAATTTTTTGACATGTATACCGACAGAAGACAAGTGTCCGCAACAGGCGTAATATCGCGTGTAAAAGTACTCAAACGTGGAAAGATTGTTAATTTTTTAGCAATATTATACAATAAATCAAAATTATTTAACAAATTTGTACTCAAAAATGAACAGAAAACCACCCTTGGTCAGTTGAAAAAATTTTTCAATAGTTCTATCATTAAACTACGACATTGTGGGGCGGACATCCGGTTTGTAAATAATGCCCGTTCTAGTAACTATAAATGTCCTAGTTAATAAGGAGGATTTAGAAATGCCAAGAGCAAAACAGTCTATGGATGGAAACCAGGCTGCAGCACACGTAGCTTATGCGTTTACAGATGTTGCTGCAATTTATCCTATTACACCATCCAGCCCAATGGCCGATTTCGTTGACCAGTGGTCAGCAGCAGGCCTAGAGAATATTTTTGGAAATCAGGTAAAGGTTGTAGAAATGGAGTCTGAGGCAGGTGCTGCAGGTGCCGTTCACGGTTCACTTGGTGCAGGTGCACTCACAACTACATTCACAGCTTCACAGGGTCTTCTTCTTATGATCCCTAATATGTACAAGATTGCTGCAGAGCAGCTTCCTTGTGTATTCGATGTATCAGC
>CACYLQ010000257.1 GCA_902775195.1 uncultured Pseudobutyrivibrio sp. | reverse complement strand
ACTGATTTGGCATGTCTGATATATGTAGTATCATCATCTACCTGAACTTCCCATGGAAACTGAAGTGCATCATAGAAGAAATTATTATCCTTATGAATATGAAGATAATGATTGTAGACATCATAGGCAGGCTTGCCATCAAGCTCGTAAACCACTGCACCCTCAGATTTAGTAACCTTAAGAGGATAGCCGATAGCCTTCCAACCAAGCATTCTGTCTGTATGAATATTCAATTCCGAGCCAATATACATGACGCAAACAGAACTGTCCATGCAGTATTCACAGTCATTTGCAAAAACAAAAGACTTCTGAAACTGGTCTCCTACAGCTACTGCACCAAAAATCTCTACATCCTCAGGTAACCTATCCATCAAATCAAGAGCTGCTTCTAATTGCTGATATGGTGCTGCTGTAATCAGCTCAATGCCCTTAAGATTAGGTATATTGAAAGCCATTTCAAGCAACTCATCATTATCAGTATAATTCTTTTCTACGTAGTAAGGTACAACCTCAACTCTAGTGTCAGGCTTATCAAAAACCATGGCTGAAACAACGATTTCATGGTCACACATGGTTCCATCGTATATTTCTCCTGTAGCACTGCATCCAACAACAGGGATATCAGGATAAAGGAATTTTAATGCCTCTCTAACTTTATCAGTTTCTCCTTTATTATCGTTAAGGTCAAAAGGAACAAAAACATGAAATAAAGCATTCTTTCCTTTTAGCTCCCAGTTAGCCACTGTTTGTACAAAACTATTATTATATGTTGTCTGCAAAAGTTTCATGATTACACCCCAATAGTATGATAATTATCTGTATATATTATAATTGTTTTGCATTTGCCTTGTCTATATGCATTTAGCGATTAATCTTAAATTCATACGCAGTATTATAGGTTGCAACATAAAGCACATCATCCCTAACTTCAAATTGAGATGGTGCTGATTCAAGCTTAATCTCTTCTACCTTATCACCGGTAAATCTATCTAAAAGGTATAGGTAATCTGGCTCAGCAGTAAAACCATAACCACAGATAATAGTATCATCTACTATTTTAAAATTATTAAAGTTACTAACATTAGGCTCACTTCGCCATAATAGCTTCTTAGTTTTCATATCAATAGCAACCATATAATTTGACCATGGTTCCTCTGAAGAATAACCATTATGTCCAATCGAAGCATAAAGTGTGTTATCTACTACCTGAACCCAATTTATAAATTGATTAGCAGATGATATATCATCGGATTCCTCATCTGGTCCATTACATACTAAAGATAAATCAAAGCTTGCTACATATTCATCTGTGTCCTTATCCCATATGTTGATTCCCTGATACTCATAACCATACTCACCGCCACCTACTGGGTCATATCGATATTTATCATCTGAATATGGCATTCTGGCATACTCAAATCCATTCTTTGTAGCCCAAACTTCTGTATCAAGATAATCTGATGAATCCTTTTTTGTTTCAGTAAGTGATATATGTTTTTCTGCCGCTGGCTTACAGTCTTTGCTTTTGTATTTTTTCCATGTAGGATTTGCTATAGCAGAATCTTCAACTTCTCCATCTCCGTATGGTTCTTCAAACAAATAATCTCTATCTTCCGCTTCAAAGGATTCAACCTCAGCCCTCTTATAGGTAACTACTTTATCTACATTTTTAGTGGAAGCAGTGTTATAGATGGGCTGAATAATGTCTTTAATTTCTTCGGCAGAAATCAAAATGTCCATTTCTTCATCAGTAGAAGCAATTTCGTAATCTGAAAAATATAAAGCCAATCCCTTTTCTGATAAAAGCCAGTTAAACGTATCATTATTTAGCTTGTAAATGAATGGGTCTTCATCAGCACAATCCGAACAGAAGTAGTCGTCATAAGTACCCTTAAACTTTGGATACTTTTCGTCTAGCTTTTCTCTAACAATCTTTGCAAAAGCTTTCAAAAGCTTTTTCATCTGTTACAACTGTAGAAAGCTTAACTAACTCTCCTGTAGCCACGTCATAATTAAAGGTTATAATCCAGTTAGTCTCTTCATCACCATTAAACATAAAATCATCGCGGTAAACTAACGAAAAAATTCTATCGTCAAATCGTTTAAGTTCGATTGTAGCGTTATCATAATATTTAGTGTTATCCTCAGCTGCCCCAACCGCATAAGCCTCTACAGATTCATGAGTACCACTACTCCAATTATCATTTTGCTCTTCAATACGGTCATTAAGCTTCGGATATTTCTTTTGATATTCTTCTGATAATTTGATTTCAGGGAATGCACCTGTACATCTAACGTCACCATCAACCGTCGCCTCCAGTGGATGGTCTATTATTTTTACACCACCCTTAACGGTTTCAATATTACCATCTTCACCTTTATTATCAGAGCTGCAACCAGTGAAGCTGCTAATTATAAGCGTTCCTAATAAAAGAAAGCCAAGTATTTTCTTTTTCATCATTATTCCCCCTATTTAATTTTATTTATTTTGTAAGTATAATAAAAATCAGTCTCATAAGACAACTTTTGTACTTTTATATTTTTATCTTCCAAAGCATCTATTATTTTTTCAGAATC
>CACYLQ010000256.1 GCA_902775195.1 uncultured Pseudobutyrivibrio sp. | reverse complement strand
TTACTGAAATCCTTCGCTTGAAGGAAGAAATTCATCTAACTTGTCGTGAGATTGGAGAAGCAGCTGGCTGTTCAAAATCAACTGTTTCTGAAATTTTGTTACGCTGCAAAAAATGTGGGCTCACATACCAAGATGCTTTACAATTATCTCCTGCTAGAATTAATGAGCTCATTTATCCTGACGCCTTTGGGCGTAAACAAACCAAGGAAGAACCTGACTGGGAAATCTATCACAAAGAGTTACTTGATAACCCAAGAAGAAATCTACAGTACATTTGGCAAGAGGAATACCGTCCTGAATATCCTGATGGATACAGCTACAGCAGATTCTGTGCCAAGTACAATGAGTGGAAAGACAACACTGGTAAAAATGTTGTCATGCCTCAGGAAAGAGAGCCAGGCAAGGAACTATTTATCGACTGGATTGGCGATACGCTTCCTTGTGTCGTGGATAACATCACAGGTGAAAAACATGAAGCTCATTTCTTTGTTACAACACTTGGTGACAGTTCGTATCCATTTGTTGAAGCTTTTCCTGATGAAACACAGCTTAACTGGAATCAGGCTCACATAGATGCCTTTGAGTGGTATGGTGGTTTGCCACGCATACTTGTTCCAGATAATTGCAAGACAGCTGTTGTGCATACAAACCTTTATGATCCAAAGATTAATGAGGCATACAATGCATTGGCTCGTCATTATCAGGTCGCTATTATTCCAGCAAGAGTGCGTAAGCCTCGTGATAAAGCCTCTGTTGAATCAGGTGTTGGCTGGCTTGAAACCTGGCTTCTTGAATGGCTTAAGGGACGAATCTATTACAGCTTTGAAGCTCTTAATCACGACATAAGAGAACGTGTCCTAGAGCTTGTTGAAGTGAAATTTAAGCATCGTCCTGGTTCAAGAAAAAGTAACTTTATTGCTATAGATAAGCCAGCACTCAGGCCATTACCACAGGACCGTTTTGAAGCCTTTACAACCAGAAAGGTTAGCAAGGTTCCAAACAATTATCATGTAAAATTTGCTGATTTTTACTATTCAGTTCCATACAGTTACTACAAGCGCAGTGTAATTATTCATGCCTACGCTAAAAAGATAGAAATCTTTGATGTAGTGGGTAATAGAATCGCTATTCATCAAAGAAGATATGCGGGTCAGCGCTACGTAACAAATACAGATCACATGCCAGCAAACCATCAAGCTGTTGCTGAATTTAATGGTTTTAATGGCACTTACTATAAGCAAAAAGCTTTTAGGATAGGACCAAACACATTTAACTTTGTCGATAAGCTTATATCTTCTTATGAGTTTGAAGAGCAGGCTTATAAATCATGCATGGCTGTGATTAATTTCAGCCGTACATATGGTGATACTAGAGTTGAGAACGCTTGTGAAAAAGCACTTAGTCTTAACTCTGTCACATATACAACCCTGAAAAACATTCTAAAGAATGGTCAGGATTCGTTACCAATTAAGCAAAGCAGTTCCGATGCGGACACCCCAACTCCATACCATGAAAATCTCCGTATCGGAGAATGGATGTAAAGGAGGTGTACACCGTGAATTATCAAACTGCTGAACAACTATCAACAATGAAGCTGCATGCGATGCGTCTTGAGTATGCAAGACAAGATGAACTGCCGGCATCAGAAGACTTACCTTTTGATGAGCGATTTGCAATGATTATCACAGCTCAGTATGACGCAAGGCAGCGGGCAAAAACAGATAGGCTTATTAAGCTGGCTTCGCTAAGAGAACCTACAGCTATGCTTGAAAACATTGACTTTGATCCAATCAGAAAGATAAAAAAAGCTGATGTTGCAAGACTATCTGACTGCCAATGGATTAAAAACGGTAACAACTTAATTATCACAGGCGCCACAGGAGTGGGTAAGACCTATTTGCTATCAGCTTTTGGCCGAGCTGCTTGTATAGAAGTTATAGAACAACAAGGCTTCTAACCGATTTGACCATTGGTAAAGGTGACGGCTCATACAATAAGCTTATGCGTGACCTGGTAAAACCTGATTTATTAATCCTTGATGATTTTGGGATGAAACAAATGGATTTACCAATGACACAGGATTTCCTTGAAGTTGTAGAAGAACGTTACCATCATCAAAGAGCTATCGCTATTTCAGCACAGCTTCCAGTGAAGGAGTGGCCTTCGGTTTTCAAGGATCCAACTATTGCAGATGCGGTTCTTGACCGAATCGTGCGAAACGCAGATGCGGTTCTTGACCGAATCGTGCGAAACGCATATCGTTTCGACCTTAAAGGGCCATCAAGAAGACCTACGGTGGAACATCAGCCAGCTGACGCTGGAGGTGACAGTTCCAACGCAAACAATTATACTGAAGAAAAATAGATGTCATCTTGTCAACTTGGTACAGGAATCCTGTCCGGATGTTATTAGAACCGTTGTCCGGATAATACAGGAACCATTGTCCGAATGTTACAGGATGCTTGTACCAAATTGGCAAGAATAATCAAATATCAGCATTTTTACAGAGAATCATTCCTACACTTGGATTTTCATGAGGCTTTTTTACATCACGGTCTAATGCTTCCAGATAAAAATCCATTTTTCCCA
>CACYLQ010000255.1 GCA_902775195.1 uncultured Pseudobutyrivibrio sp. | reverse complement strand
GGAGGACAAGACCATGAGTGACAAGAGACTTGATTACATTAGCTGGGATGAATACTTTATGGGCGTAGCAGTATTATCGGGTATGAGATCTAAAGACCCTAACACACAGGTTGGAGCTTGTATTGTAAGTCAGGATAATAAGATATTATCTATGGGCTACAATGGTTTTCCAAATGGTTGTTCAGATGATGAGTTTCCTTGGGCAAGAGTAGGAGACCCTCTGGAGAATAAATATTTCTATACGACACACAGCGAACTGAACGCTATCTTGAACTACAGAGGTGGTTCATTAGAAGGTTCAAAGCTGTATGTATCACTTTTTCCATGTAATGAATGTGCCAAGGCTATCATACAGTCAGGCATAAAAACAATAATATACGATAGCGATAAATACGAGAATACTCCTTCTGTAATAGCATCAAAAAGAATGCTTAAGGCAGCAGGTGTAGAGTTCCACCAGTATCAGCATACTGGCAGAGAAATAAAGTTTAACGTGTAATCAATTAATGTAATAAGCCAGATAGGAGCAAACAGTGAAGGACAAGAAAAAGGCGGCAGGAGATGTAGCTAGTTCATTTGTAATGGTGCTACAGCTAGGGATAAACATAATAGTACCAATCCTTTTATGTACGGTAATTGGTGTTGCACTATCTAATTATTTTGGTACCAAGGGATTTGCAATTGGGGGCATTCTCATTGGTGTGGTAGCAGCATGTAACGGGGCATATCGTTACCTAAGAGGATATTTAAAACGATTCGAGTCAAAGGAAAAGCATGATTAATTGGATGAAAAGACTAAATCAAGCTTTACCAGGCTTGGTTTTAGGAATACTAATATATGGCGGATTAATCGAAGTCGTGGGAGTTTGGTTTGTTAAGGACAAAATCAGGTATACCACAGGATTAATCATTGGAATCGGCTGTGCGGTATTTATGGCCATACATATAGCCATGATTATCGAAGAATCGGTACGAATTGGTGAAGGGCATGAAAAATATCTGTCCTTTAAATCGGTGCTGAGGTATTTGATTGTATGTGCAGTGATGATTCTTATGATGGTGTTTAAACTTGGAAACATGTTTACAGCACTCATCGGTATCTTAGGGCTCAAGGTTAGTGCTTATGCACAGCCTTTGCTAAATAAAATTCTCGGTAATTCCAATTTAAATAAAGCCGAGGGGATTAACAATGAACTAAATACGAAGGAGGTGAAAGTGTGACAGAAGGAATTTTACTGGCCTCAAGCGATACTGTGGACATGATAAAAGGTCTGTACAAGTACGAAGTATTTGGACAGGAGGTATGGCTTACCACTTCTCATGTTTGCATCCTTATCGTTTGGCTTTCATTGGTGATTTTTTCTCTTATTGCCAATCGCAAGCTAAAGAATGCCACTGAAGTTCCTGATACCTTCCAAAACATCTTGGAGCTGATTGTTTCACTTTTGGATGGAATAGTGGAAGGAAGTATGGGTAAGCACGCACCAGTGTTTGCAAACTGGATATGCACGATATTCTGTTTCATCTTGGTATCGAACCTATCTGGTTTGGTTGGACTAAGACCACCAACAGCCGATTACGGTACTACACTGGCGTTGGCATTAATTACCTTTGTTTGCATTCATGTAGTAAAGGTAAGGCATCAGAGTGCAAAGGATATTTGGATTGACAAATGTTCTCCATTGCCACCATGGTTGCCAATTTGGTTACCAATCAATGTTATTTCAGACATTGCGGTGCCAATTTCAATGTCATTGCGTTTGTTTGCAAACGTTCTTTCAGGAACTATCATTATGGGTCTTGTGTATGGATTGCTAGGAAAGTTCGCCATTGTTTGGCCTGCAGCACTTCATGTGTACTTTGATATTTTTTACTTTTAGGAGGAAACAACTTATGAACATTTCAGGTACAGATTTAATTAAAGCTTGTTCAGCAATCGGTGCTGGTCTTGCAGTTATCGCTGGTATTGGTCCTGGTATTGGACAAGGTATCGCAGCTGGTCACGGTGCAGCAGCCGTAGGACGTAACCCAGGAGCACAGGGACAGATTATGTCTACTATGTTACTTGGTCAGGCCGTTGCCGAGACAACAGGTCTTTACGGACTCGTTATTGCCCTTCTGTTACTCTTTGTACAGCCATTAGTTGGTTAATCATTATCAGGAAGAAATAAATAAAAAGGAGGGCTAAAAGTTGGAAAGACTATTTGATTTAGACTTTCAGTTAGTAAACGATGCAGTACTTTTAGCCATAGCAGTATTCTTCCTATTCCTTATAATGTCAAACAAGCTTTTCAATCCAGCAAGAAAGCTTTTGCAGGACAGAAAAGATGGCATTGCAAGGGACATCGCAGATGCTAAGAAAGATAAGGAAGAGGCAGAAAAGCTAAGGCTCGAGTACGAGGCAAAGCTTAAGGATATCAACAAAGAAAGAGATGCTATCCTGGCTGAAGCAAGACAAAAGGCCTTGAAGAATGAAACCAAAATTATTAGCGACGCTAAGGAAGAGGCAGCAGCTATTATCGCTCGTGCAAACGAGGAGGCTGAGCTTGAGAAGAAGAAGGTTGCTGATGAGGTTAAGCAGGAAATGATCAGCGTTGCAGCTGTTATGGCTAGCAAGGTTGTAGCTGCTAACATCGACACAACTATTCAGAACACCTTAGTAGAGCAAACTCTTAAGGAAATGGGTGAAAACACATGGCTAAATTAGTCTCAAACGTATATGGTGATGCATTGTTTGAGCTAGCCGTGGAATCAGGGAAGGTCGATGACTTTTTAAATGAGGCAGAGGCTGTCATAGAAGTCCTTGAGACTAATGACGGATTTTCTCAGATGATGAATCATCCAAAAATCAATAAAGAAGAAAAGCTTCAAATCATCGACAATGTATTCAAAGGTAAGGTAAGCGATGAGCTGGTAGGTCTCCTTAGACAGCTTGAGGAGAAGGACCACGCAAAGGATATGGTGACAGTTCTAAACTACTTCATCGAAAGAGTTTACGATTACAAGAAAATCGGCAGAGCAACTGTTACAACACCATCTGAGCTTACTGAGACACAGAAGTCAGATGTCGAGAAGCGTTTGCTTCAAACTACCGACTATGGTTCATTTGTTATGACATACAAGGTAGACCCTGAATTAATCGGGGGTATGGTAATTCGCATTAAGGATAGAGTCGTTGATAGTTCAATCAAGACTCAGATTAGTAAATTAACTCACGAGTTATCAAATATTCAATTGAAAGTAGGTGAATGCGCTCCATGAATTTAAAACCAGAAGAGATTAGCTCGGTTATTAAAGAGCAGATGA
>CACYLQ010000254.1 GCA_902775195.1 uncultured Pseudobutyrivibrio sp. | reverse complement strand
CATATACACCAGTAGTTATCGATATCATTCCTTATCAGAATGGTCCACATACAGATTGGTATGTAATCAGCGAGTTCACAGCTTACCTAAAGGAAGTTGTTGCAACTATAGATAAGAGCATCAATGGTCATGATGTTTCTGATGCAGTAAATTATGGTGAAGTTGTAACCTTCAAGGTAGATGCAACTCTTCCATCTATGTATGCAGATCGTTCAACAGTTGGTACAGGTGGTCGTGAATACACATTGCAGATGATTGATACTATGAGTCCATCCTTTGCACTGACAAATGAAGAGCCATATTTGACATACAGCATCGATTCTGCAAATGTTCAATATGCCGATGTACCATTTGAGCTTGGAAAAGAATATTCATATTATGTATTTTCTGATTCAGCAGTTGCAAATGCAATTCCAATCACAAAGGATAATGAAGCTGATTACAAGTACGATGCAGCTTCTAATCTGATTGGTAAATATGCAGTTCCTCAGACAGGAACACTTTATAGCATTAGTCATAGTGTAGACGATACAGGTGTTACAGAAATAGTTGTAAACTTTAATGTTAGCGCACTGAAGTCATATCTTAAAACACTTATGGCTACAGCGGGGGTATCACCTAGCGAGATAACAGTATCACTTAATTACAAGGCTACAGTTACAGAGGTTGTAGAGGTAGGAACAGATAACAACACCAATACAGCGAAAATTGTATTTGAAAAGAGTACTGGAGAGATTGATAGCACAGAGGATGTTGTAAGAGGTTACACATACGCACTTCGTGTGATTAAGAAGGATGGAAAGGACGATTCTTTCTTAGCAGGTGCGCAGTTTAAGATTTATAAGGAAGGTGATGTATTCCTTAAGGCTGCAGATTCTGATACTTATGTATGGAAGATGCGAGTAGGCAGTGAGGATACAGAAGCTCCTGCAGATGTTGCAAATGTAGAAGAGGTATTAACTACATTTGAAAATGACGGCCTTACAAGTAACTACTATGTTCTCACAGAAGAATATAATGAGGCTGGCACCACATCAGAAGGCGTTGAATACGCAGCTGGTGATACAGTTGTTAAGATATTCAATATATACACACAGGCTATTAATAACACAGCTGATAATACAGTAATATCAACAGGTGAGTTTGTATCAGTAGCCAATGCAAATGGTGTATTGCTTAGCGGATTAGCAGAAGGTAATTACATCATCGCTGAGACAAAGGCTCCTAGTGGATACAATGATTTAGCAGAAGATATAATGTTCTCAATCTTTAGAATGGATGATTCTGAGGCAGCCCAGTACTATCAGGGTAGCTTAAAGAACTTCTACGAGATAGGAGATACTCCAGATACTAAGAAGCTTAACGAGAGCAGCACAGTTCTTCTTACAGTCCTTAACTACAAGGGACTTGTACTTCCTAGCACGGGTGGAATGGGTACATTGATATTTACTATTATCGGTATAAGCATAATGGGATGCGTAATCCTGTTATTGATTACACGCAAGAAAAGAGATAGCAGTTTTTATATGTAAGTGACATAGCAAAAAAGGAACGTTTTTTGGAACGTTCCTTTTTTATTTATAGGTTATACAGATTGATTTTTGATGATTTCAAAGCCCAATTTCATGGCCTTGTCAGGGATATCTGGGTTTAGGATTTTATCTAACAAGAAGGTGGCGCCTTCAATTCCGCATTCTCTATAGTAGAAATGCACTGTAGTAAGACTAGGAGAAAGGATAGAAGATGGCTTGCTTTCTCCGAACCCAGCAACAGCAATATCATCAGGAATCTTTATTTTATTTTCGTTTAGATATTTAATGGCGCCTAACGCTATGGTATCTGTGGCGCACAATATTGCATCGATATTTTTATGTTTGCTAAGAAGCGCCTTTACGTTTTCGTAGCCGTTATCCATGTAGAATGGGCCTGTTTTGATTAGGTCAGAAGAGGGCTTAATATTGTACTTTTCTAAGGCATCAAGGAAGCCCTTCTTTCTATTTACGCCAACAGCGATATCTTTTTCAGTAACACCGATGTAGGCTATGTTTTTATGGCCTTTACTTACGATGTAATCAG
>CACYLQ010000253.1 GCA_902775195.1 uncultured Pseudobutyrivibrio sp. | reverse complement strand
CATGTTCATACTGGTGCTATCATGGTTGATGGTATCGGTGTTGGTGATGTTGGAAACATCGTTTTACGTGACAGACAAAAGCTTGCTGAGGATGGAATCATCATCGTTGTACTTACACTTGATGGTGCATCTGGTACAGTACTTGCTGGTCCAGATATTGTATCTCGTGGTTTCGTTTACGTTAGAGATTCAGAAGACCTTATGGAAAGTGCTAGAGCAGTACTTGCAGATACAATGGACGTTTTACAAGAAAAGAATATTACTGATTGGAACAAAATTAAGGGTGATATCAGAGACAATCTTTCTGATTTCGTATGGCATGAAACACAGCGCCGTCCAATGATTATTCCAATCATCATGGAAGTTTAAAATGATTGTAGATGAAAGATATACTACTTATCTAAACAGTCTCTACCCTGAGCTTGATGAAACACTTTCTTCAATCCGCAAGGAAGCTAGAGAGAATTTTGTACCTATCATCAGGGATGAGACAATCAATCTTCTTACAACACTTATTACTATGAATAAGCCTAAGAGGATTTTAGAGGTAGGCGCAGCAGTTGGATTTTCCGCATGCCTTATGGCTAAATGTGCAGGTGAGGATGCTCTTATTACAACTATTGAGAATTACCCACCTAGAATTCCAATTGCAAAAGATAATATTAAAAAGATGGGCTATGAGAATCAAATCACCCTTATTGAAGGTGATGCTATGGAGGTTCTTCCTACCTTAGATGGTCCTTTTGATTTTGTATTTATGGATGCGGCAAAGGGACAGTACATCAACTTTTGGCCAGAAATCAAACGTCTTACAGCAGATGCTGGTGTTATAGTTACCGACAATGTTTTACAGGATGGTGACATAATAGAATCCAGATACGCCATTACAAGACGTAATCGAACCATTCACAAACGAATGAGAGATTATCTTTACGAGCTTACCCATGATGAAGGCTATACAACAACGATATTGCCATTGGGGGATGGAGTTAGTATTAGTGTGAAAGGAATAAAATGAGAGAAACAGAATTACTAGTTCCTGCAAGCAGCCTAGAGGTTCTTAAGGTTGCAGTTATCTATGGAGCTGATGCGGTTTATATTGGTGGAGAGGTTTATGGTCTTAGAGCCAAGGCTAAGAACTTCTCAAAAGAGGATATGATAGAGGGTATTCGCTTTGCCCATGAGCATGGTGTAAAGGTTTATGTTACTGCTAATATCCTTGCCCATAATGGTGATTTGGAGGGCGTTAAGGAATATTTTGAAGAGCTTAAGGAGATTAAGCCAGATGCCCTTATTATTGCAGACCCAGCTATATTTATGTTAGCAAAGGAAATCTGCCCAGATATTGAAAGACATATCAGTACTCAGGCTAACAACACTAACTACGGTACATACAAGTTCTGGCATGACCTTGGTGCACATCGTGTTGTTTCAGCTAGAGAGCTTTCTTTAGAAGAAATAAAAGAAATCAGAGCAAACATTCCTGATGACCTTGAAATTGAAACCTTCATTCATGGTGCTATGTGCATTTCATATTCAGGAAGATGCCTGTTATCTAACTATTTTACAGGAAGAGATGCAAACCAGGGTGCTTGCACACATCCATGCAGATGGAAGTATGCTGTAGTAGAGGAGCAGCGTCCAGGCGAATATCTTCCAGTATACGAAAACGAGCGTGGAACATATATCTTTAATTCAAAGGATCTTTGCATGATAGAGCACATTCCTGATTTACTTTCATCAGGTATCGACAGCTTCAAAATCGAAGGCCGTATGAAGACTGCTCTTTATGTTGCAACAGTTGCTCGTACATATCGTAAGGCTATTGATGATTGTAAGGAATCTGAAGAGAAATATCTTGCTAACTTAGATTGGTATAAGGAACAGATTTCAGCTTGTACTTATCGTCAGTTTACAACAGGATTTTTCTATGGTAAGCCATCAGAAGAATCTCAGATTTACGATAATAATACATACAATATCGGATATACTTACCTTGGAATTGCAGGTCCTAAGAATTCTGAAGATTACTTTGAAATTGAACAGCGTAATAAATTTTCAGTAGGTGAAACTATTGAAATTATGAAGCCAAACGG
>CACYLQ010000252.1 GCA_902775195.1 uncultured Pseudobutyrivibrio sp. | reverse complement strand
GTTGGCTGTGGCATTGTAGATGTATAACCGATTAACGCTATTAGCGAAGTTGCCAAAACTGCTCCAAGTGATGAAAGAATTCTATCAAAAAAGTTATATGTTCCTGTAACAACTGCAGGCATATATTTTCCTGAACGGGCCATTTCATAATCAATCACATCCCCGCTCATAGAAGATGTAGCTGTTGTTACACACATCTTTGCGCCATTAACTAATAATGTAATTACAAAAAATACGGCAGTTGGAAGTATTTCAACAGTCACTTTTCTCATATCAACAATATACATAAATGCTGCAAGTAATATGGAAAACGCCATACAAATTTCTGTCCAAAAATAAAGAGCTTCTTTGCTACCATGTTTACCTGCATATTTTGCTCCAAAAATTGCAAAAGCAATTGAAGGTAGCATTGCAACTACATTCAGTATTGTTGATAATTGCATATTTCCAATCAATATACCAAATAGCATTGTGGTAATAATAGATTGACTAGCAGTCTGCTGTGCAAGCTTATCAGTAGCTCCTGCTACAATGTACATCTGCAAAGCCTTGTTTGATTTCAATAGCTTTATCATATCTTTTACTTTTACCTTTTCACTTGCGCCCTGGCTATCTGTTCCAAAGTTTTCTGGCTTATCAGCCTCTGATATACCAATACAAGCAAGTATCGTAAATACGAATGATATAACAATTGTCACTGTCGCACATGCTGCAAGCATCTCTACTGTATATTCATTATTGTATCTAGGGAGTAAAACAACAGTAAAAAATACAGTCATTATCATTGGTGCGAAATAATTATATACCGTTCCCCACACACCAACGATTGGTCTTTGGTTTGGATCATTTGTCATAACAGGTCCAGCTATCATACCTGCAACATTGTTCATTGTGTATCCCACAATGTAAACTAAATACATCATTGTAAACAAAACAATTCCATGGCCTTTTCCTGAGCACCATATATAGAGCATAAAGATTGCCAAACTTTCTAAACCCCAACCTGCCAGCAAGAATAAACGAATTTTTCCATATTTTGTCATAGTCTTATCTATTAACATTGCTATAAACGGATTAATGAATCCATCAAATATTCTTGTCGCTGTCAACAAAAAACCAACAAGTGCAGTTGCAATTCCATAACCAACATTGGCCACATAACTTGCATATGTTAAGAGCATGTAAAAACACATTGCTCCACCTGAATTTATTGTTGTAAGTGCTATTTGCCAATTCTTTGCTTTTCTATAGATATCCTTTTTTTCTACGTTAGATGTTAAATTTTCTGTCATTATAAACCTCACTACTTTTCCATAAAGCTGCCAAGAACTTTAAGACTCTTTTTTGGTGTTCTTTCCATTGTATTTCTGTCAACTGATATTAATCCAAAGGTCATTGAAAAGCCCTTTTGCCACTCAAAATTATCTAATAATGACCATGCAAAATAGCCCTTTAATTTAATGCCCTCGGTAATGCAATCATTAAGTCCTGTCAATGCTTCTTTTATAAACTCACATCTTCTTTCATCATCCGATGTTGCTATTCCATTTTCAGTAACGATAATAGTGCCTTTGAATTCTTCAGCACATCTTCTAACAACATTTACTATTCCTGCAGGATAATCCTCATAGCCCATCTGTGTTTTAGTCCCTGTTTCAAACGAAGAATTTGCACCATTTTCGTCAAATATCTTTCTTGTATAACACTGAACTCCAAGGAAATCGTCCTTTTCAATATATGGAAGATAGTGTGTGAATTCATCATCCCATGCTATCTTTGCGTTCTCTTCACCACCATCTACACATTGGATATCATGAAGAGAAAGGGTCAATCCAACCTGTATACTAGGATCAACTGATTTAATTGCATTTCGTGCAGCATTATGGGCTTTCATTACAAGCAAATCTCCTTCTTCACTAGCTTGTGAAATGAAATTTGCTACCTTTCTAGGATCATCTATATTAAATGCTTTTGCTGTTTCCATCATAGACATCATCATCTGTGATTGATTCTGAGAAAGATTTACTCCAACCTGTACTGAGCCTTCCTGATTTTGAATTTCTGACTGCTTAGACATTCTTTCCGTAATATCCTTAATTAAAAAGGCCATCTGAAG
>CACYLQ010000251.1 GCA_902775195.1 uncultured Pseudobutyrivibrio sp. | reverse complement strand
ATGTGGACTGGAATGGGAATCCTTGGAACGACGCTGCTTGGCGTATTTCTTTTTCATGAAAAACTGTCGGTTCCACAGGTCATATGTGTTATTCTTATTGTAGTTGGAATTGCAGGACTTAAGATTCTTGCAAAGGAATGAGGATAAAAGGGAGTAATAAGAAGTATACTGAGTTGTAGGTGGATTCGGATGTTCTTTAAGAAAAGAGTGTCAAAGAAAACTTATGATAAGACCAGTGTGAAGCCCCAGGGAAATGGGAATGTGTCGCAGGGAAAGTGAGGAGAGTACAAGGAATGCGCTTTTAATGTGCATTCCTTTTTTAGGTTGACAAATCCGTATAAAAGAATATAATTAGTACATAGAAAACGGATTGAATCCGATTATACGAATTTAATGCGTGCTAGTTATGGAGTAATAATGGGTAAGTCAGATGTTATAAGCTGCAATGTTATGGATAATCCAGCATACTTTGCAGACACTATCAATAATGGATTATTTGGTGGAAAGGAGCTTGTGAGGCCGGAGAATCTTAGAGAGTTGGATTCCACAGAAAGTGCTATTTTAGAAGATGCATTTAAAGACATTGTTCCATTTAAAAAGGAGAGAGATATCTTAAAAAGAGCTAAATTTCTTAGGGATGATGTGGCTACATATGTTATCATAGGAATAGAAAATCAGACAGAAATTGATTATGCAATGCCGGTTAGGAATTTCTGCTATGATGCCTTGAGATATGTTAAACAGATAGAAGCTATTTCATCTGCTAACAGAACATCAGCAGCTAATGGGAAAAAGAGTAGTTTAAGTAAGGCAGAATTTTTGTCTGGTATTAGAAAAGATGATAAAATAGAACCAATAATTACACTTACCGTATATTATGGTACCAAGGAATGGGATGGTCCTTTATCATTACATGAAATGTTCTCAGATCAGGTGAGTCCAGAAATTTTATCTTTAGTTTCTGATTATCGCGTTAATCTATTGGAACCTAAGAAGATTTCAAGCTGGGTTAATTTTAAGACCGATGTTGGCATTTTGTTTGAGCTGATTTCCGCTTCAGACAAAAAGAATGGAATTAAAGAGCTTGTTATGAATAGTCCAGAAAGATACTCTGATGTAAATAATGATATAATTAGGGCTATCAATTTCTATACAAAGTGTAAGTTACCAGTAAATGAGTTGGAGGAGAGTACAAATATGTGCTATGCATGGGAAAGCTCTATGAATGAGGCTAAGGATGAGGGCAGAGAAGAAGGTAGAGTGGAAGGTAGAGTGGAAGGCAGAGAAGAAGGAAAAGAAGAGCTTATGCAATTATTTTCTTGGTTAAAAGAAGCAGGTCGTCTTGAGGAAGCTATTGCTATTATGGATCAAGAGAATATAGATCTTAGAAATAAATTATTTGAAGAATTTAAAGCTAATTAATTATATCAAGTGAGGATATTATGACTATAAGCGATAGAGTTTTTGAGAAGCTTCAGGAACAGGGGATGACACAGAAGGAGTTTTCAGCGCAGACAGGGATTCCAGAGAGCACAGTTAGTGACTGGAGAAAAAAGAAGACAAACCCAGCTGCGGATAAGATTTTGATTATCTGCAAGGTTCTTGGTGTTACGCCTGAGTGGATATTATCTGGAATAGATGCAGATGGCGGCAGAAGCAAACCAGTGGATTATTATATTGTGGAGAAATCTTCTGAACAAGGTAAGCTAATCGAGACCTTTAACAATATGTCAGGTAGGGATAAAACATATCTTTTAGGATACATAGAAGCTTTTAAGAATATGCAAAAATAGGGAGTTTATTAAGGCAATAAAACGTATATGCGAAATGGAAGCACTATTTGATTGTTGATTTTCAGCCTGTAAGATAGAGCTAATGCTATTATAGGCTGAGAATCAACAATACATAACGACCTATATCTTGTTAAAGAGAATCATGAGGAGGAGTGACCTGGCAGACTATCTGCCAAAGGTTTTTAATTTGGAGTAGGAGAAGAACATGTTTGAACTTACATTTTTTGTCCCTGTATTGATATTTTTCTTTTGAATTTTGCTAAAAATAATCGAAGTATTCTGGATGATGACATCCTAAGCGCAAATGAAAAGCAGCGTAAAGAAGCTGAGAGCAGCATGCGCGTGATTCGACTGATGACACCTGTATTAGTAATCGTGGTGGCTATAGCTGTTATTTTTCTGGTGAATGCATATCATCCATTTATAAAAGTCAGTGTAGAAGGTGTAGCGCTGATTGCAGGGGGACTTTTCTCCGCTTACCTGGGCTGGGCACTTGGAATGATTTTCAGAGGACTCAAGGATCAGATGAGTGAAAAAGATTCCAAACTTTGTTCAAGAGTATTTATGATTTCTTTTATGGGCACAGGGATTATTTTGGTTGCGAGTGGTGTTATAGCTTGCATTCCTCAGCTTGCAGCATATTTTTAAAGCATTGTTCTGATTCAGTCATCAGTAAGTAGTTTCTCAGCAATCTGAATCTCAAAAGTCTTATCAGGGTCCTGCTTACAAAGTCCCCATCTGGTTTTTGCTCTTTTATTTATGGCCCATGATACGATGACACCAGGCTTGATGCCGATGGGGCTACTATGTTGTTAAATTTGCTATTTTTTGGTAATCTTTATATACAGAAATGGCATGTATATAGAAAGTGGGTTTTATTATGATACAGCATGATGTTTCGTTTGAAACAAAGGATATTAAAAAGAATATGGATAACCTTTTCTCAATGCTTGATGAAGCAATTGATGATATGGAGAATGGAAGAGTTTTTTCAGAAGAAGAGGTTTGGGCAAAACTTTTATGTGGTGGACGAAGATAAAGCAGTAATTACAGTTTTAAGAATATTAAATGATGGACGTGATTGGATGTCTATCATAAAAAATGGTTACGTAAGCACGGAACTGAATAATAGAATTAGTATATATTACATTATAGGGAAGAGCATCTAATCAGTTTGATTAGGTGCTTTTTGCTATCCAATAAATCCCCCACTATGCTATACTCAAGATACAATGTTAACAAGTTGCAGTTGGCAGAGGATTAGGAGGATAACCATGAGCATTACAGTAAATTTACGTTATAAAGGAAAAGATGGGGCTGCAAAAAAATTTGCAGAGGAGATGGTCAGCAGTGGAACTGTTGATAAGATTCGCAGTGAGGCAGGAAATCTCAGATATGAGTATTATCAGTCGTTGGATGACCCTGAGACAATTCTTTTGATAGACAGCTGGGAGGACCAAAAATCAATAGATGTTCACCATGCGTCACCTATGATGAAAACAATTATGGAGCTTCGTGAAAAGTACGACCTTCACATG
>CACYLQ010000250.1 GCA_902775195.1 uncultured Pseudobutyrivibrio sp. | reverse complement strand
AGGCTCCTTTATCTGTATTCTTATTTTATCCCAAGGGTTAGTTTGGATAATTTCCTTGTATTCTAGATACGAGAAAAAAGCTTTCATGGATGCGATTTTTCGTTTTATTGTTTTTGGCTTGAAAAGATTATGCATACGCTGTTTGTCAAGGTAGTTGTCAGTAAAATTCAACATTTTTTCGGGTAATATATTTCTGATTACTATCTTGATGGTATCTGGTCTTGTATGAGCATTCAATGATAAATGATTTGAACGTTCATACAAGATCAGATACCCACATGATATAACATTGTAAATCGGTTTTATGAAGCTATTTCTTCGTCATTACTCAATTCAACTGGTGTTTCTTCATATTGTCTATCTGGATTAAGATAGACCTCAGTAATATTATTCCAGTTGCGAGTTTCTCTGCCATTCCAACGTTCTGGATGCGCAGCTTTTGCAGCTTCATATACTTCATGGCGCTTGTTTAATATTTCTTCGCTTTTGCCGGCATGACGCTCAGCCGCTGTTAGAAATTTTATGCCACTGTGATGATGCTCATAACGATACCATTTCACAAACTTTGCACACCATCCACGGGCTTCCTCAATAGTTCCGAAGCCTTTGGGCTGATAGTTTGGTCTATATTTTAAAGTTTTAAAAATAGATTCTGAGTATGGATTATCGTTACTCACTCTTGGTCTACTGTTTGACGGTGTAATACCAAGTGCATACAGGGTTTCAAGCATTGTAGCGCCTTTCATCGGTGTTCCATTATCTGAATGCAGAACCAATGGCGCCGTAGATAAACGATGCTGGGAAAGACATGCTTTTTTGATTAACTCACTAGCTAATTCAGCAGTTTGATCTTCCCATACTTCCCACCCAACAACATCTCTACTGAAGATATCGATTATTAAATACAGATAGTAAAAATAGCCTTTTACTGGACCATTTAAATATGTAATATCCCAAGTCCAAACTTGATTTGGTGCTGTAGCGCAGAATGATGTTGGTTTATGATGTTTGCCTGGCTCCTGACTGCGTCCTCTATGATTTTGCATTTTTGCTTCATGAAGTATCCTATAAAAAGTTCTTTCCGATGCTATGTATTTGCCTTCATCAGCTAATGCCGGAACAATCTGGCATGGTGGCAGGCTTGCAAATCGTTCGGTATTACAGGTATCTATAACTTCCTGCCTTTCAGTAGGCGTAAGTTTATTTACAGGGTTAGAATGATCTGCATAAGATCTTCTATCCTCGTAAGAATCAAATTTACTTAGTAAGGCTTTCCAACGGTAGTAAGTGCGTTCCGTTATTCCGATTCTTTCACAAGCTTTACTTAGTCCTGCTCCAGCAGTGACGGCTTCATCAATAAGCATAATAGCGTTTTCGCGATCTGAGGCGCTTATTGAACGTCCTCTGGATCCCCCCAGATCGCATTTGCTTTTTTTGACAGCACTAGCAGAGCAGCCGCTTCTGCCAAAGCCTTCTCTTTGCGTTGAAGTTCCTTTTCGAGTTTTTTCCGTTCCTTTTCGGACTCTTTCAATTCTCGATTATACTTTGCTGCTTCTTTCGCAATACCGCCGTTGGCATTCATACATGCATCTTTCCATGCTTTGATTTGCTCAACATATAAGCCTTTTTTACGGGCATACTCAGCAAGCTCTGTTTCATTCATACTTGCTGTTTCAACAACTATAAGAAACTTATCCTGTGTGCTCCAATCATCTGATTGCGCGTTAGTTCCTGGGGCAGCAACACCTTCTTTTCTGGCTTTATCTCTCCAGTTACGAAGTGTTTGCTCGTTGATGCCTTCCTCCTTGGCTATTTTAGTAATTGACTCATTGTTTGGAGGTAGCATTCTGCGAAGCATTGCCTCCTTAAATTCTGGACTATATCTCATTGTGAAGCTCCTTCCTATGATAGTTTCATTCTACCACAAATATCTTATTGCTTCACTGACATCTATTATGACACACAGGGATATCTCTATTCATAATGCATTACTCTCCTTTTAAAACAATTGTAATACATTTTTGTTCTGCACACAAGACAATATTAACGCAAAAATGTTTTGCCAAAATGTTTTGCTATAGAGTATATGTAAAAGGCTATTTCTTTATCCACGTACCTGATTTTCAATGTGGATGTCTGCAGAATAATACGGTT
>CACYLQ010000249.1 GCA_902775195.1 uncultured Pseudobutyrivibrio sp. | reverse complement strand
GTTAGCTAATTACCATTCACACACAGTTAGGTGTAATCACGCCAGCGGTACAGAACGTGAGTATATTGAAGCTGCTATCGCCGCAGGCTTCAAAATCTACGGTGTTTCAGACCATGTGCCTCAGCCATATCCTGATGAATACGAATCCCATATCCGTATGAAAATGTCTGAGGTGGAAAATTATACCCAGACTTTACAAAAGTTAAAGGAAGAATATAAAAACGACATTCAGATTTTGATTGGATACGAAGTGGAATATACACACAAATATTTTGACAAGCTTCTTAAGCATCTGCGCCAGTTCCCACTTGATTACATCATCCAGGGACAGCATTTTGCCCCAGATGAAATAACAGGCTTCTACTCAGGTGCCATGACAGATGAGGAACAGCATCTCATCGATTACGCTGCCCTTACCATAGAAGGTATGCAGACAGGCTACTTCTCATATCTGGCTCACCCAGATTTAATTAATTACGTTGGTGACGATAATGTATTAATTACGTTGGTGACGATAATGTATTCCAGATGCACATGCGTCCAGTAATTCAAACTGCCATCGATATGAACATTCCACTGGAAGTAAATATGTTAGGCTTTGCCACAGGCCGAAACTATCCTTGCGACAGATTCTTTAGCCTGGCTTCCCAGATGGGTGCAAAATTTGTAATCGGCTGCGACGCCCATGCTCCAAGAGATGTAATGCAGCCTGAAAGCTTACCTGGATTTGTAGATTTCCTAAAAAAGAACAACATTGAATACGGTGATAACGTAATAGAGCTAAGACCTGTATAGGCCTTAGCTCTTTGTTAATTCTTGTATTAATAATTTTCTTCTCTCACCTCAAAGTAAGACTGAGGATGATTACAAACTGGGCATACTGCTGGAGCTTCTACTCCCACTACTATATGACCACAGTTGCGGCACTCCCACATTGTTACACCACTCTTTTTGAATACTTCCATGGCTTCCACATTCTGCAAAAGCTTACGGTATCTTTCTTCATGAGCCTTTTCGATGGCTGCAACACCTCTAAACTGAGCTGCAAGCTCTGGAAAGCCTTCTTCCTCTGCTTCCTTAGCCATTCTATCATACATATCAGTCCACTCTGCATTCTCGCCTTCTGCTGCATGCAAAAGATTAGCAGGTGTATCACCAACTTCTCCTAATGCCTTGAACCATAACTTAGCATGTTCTTTTTCATTGTCAGCTGTCTTCAGAAATAATGCTGCAATCTGCTCGTAGCCAGCCTTCTTGGCAACAGAAGCAAAATAAGTGTACTTATTTCTTGCCATTGACTCGCCAGCGAAAGCCTCCCAAAGATTCTTTTCTGTCTTGGTTCCTGCATACTTGTTTTCCGCCATAATAATCCTCCTTCTACACTACATTGCCAGTAATTATCTTCATAATAACATATTATGAGTATTATTTCTGTGAATTTCTCATCATTCTCTGTAGATAAGAGGTAGCCTGGGTGGCTGAATATGTGTTAGCCGGCTTGCTTTCTAGCATTTCTTCTGGAATAGCTTGTTTTTTGGATAGCTCCTTTAAAAAGGCTGATGGTCTGTCCTTGTATTTAAATATTGTCAGATGCTCCTTGGCTCTGGTCATTCCTACGTAAAAGATTCTGCGCTCCTCCTCATAATCCTTCTTCTCCTGAGGAGTTGCCTTAGTGTGTTGACGTAAAACCTTGTTAGGGAACACGCCGTTTAATACATCTATAAGCATTACTGAATCGTACTCCAATCCCTTGCTGGAATGGATGGTAGATAGGATGAATTTAGTGCCTGGGTCATTCTTCTTTTCCGTAAGCAGCTGTCTTAATACAGACAGGCGATTAAGGAAGGATGGGATATCCTTTTCCTGCTTTGCAAGCTGCTTTAATATGAAGATTTTGTTGGTGTCGATGTTGTTGGCCCCAAGGTAATCGCCATACCCCATAAAGTTTTCAATTCGATTAATGGCTTTGTATGGATTCTCATTTGCCATGTTGAGGGTTCATATCCACAAGCTCTGCTGCATCCAATATGCCGCTGTGGTTTGTCTCTGCCAGCTGGCACATGGCGATTGCATCAGTCTTTTTGATATAAGCCTGAAACTTGAAATATATCTTCATAAAAAGCTCTTCATCCATAGGAACAAAGGCAAATCTCAACATATTTACTATATCTAATACCACTCGATTGCTGAAAAAGGTCAAGTCAGCGCTTTTAATGTTGTAAGGGACATTGTTTCGCTCTAACAAATCCACCAGGGGAAGTACGCTTTCGTTATCCCTATATAACACCGCTGTCCTTGTAGCCGGATTTTCAGCCACCTTCATAAGATAGGTGTACTGATTCTCCCTTGCTATAGTTACGAAATTAATCTCGCTTTCAGCTGATTTGGTGGCACAGATATGCTTGGCATGACGCTCCTTATTGTGCTGGATAAAAATATCTGCAGCCTCTACTATCCTTGCATTGGAGCGATAGTTTTTGTCCATCACAAGCACCTTTGCGCCTGGATGCTCCTTCTCAAAATTAAGAAGGGCGTCTGGGTAGGCTGCTCTAAAGCCGTAAATACTTTGGTCCTCGTCTCCTACCATGAAAAGATTTCCATCTCTGCCTGCCAGCAATGATATTATCATGTGCTGAATCTTTGATGTATCCTGAGCCTCATCCACGCAGATGTATCTGTATATGTCCTGAAAATACTTTAATGTAACAGGTGAGCCCTTAAGGATTTTGTACGCGTATATCATCTGGTCATCATAGTCCATCATGCTTTGCTCTTTAAGCTTGACATTATACAGTTCGTAAATACGATATAAATCTATATCATTATCCTTCCCCAGCTTTTTAATCTCATCAGGTGTAAGATACATGTTTTTACAATAGGTAATCAGAGTGCGAAGCCCTTTGATATCGCTTTCTGTAGGATAATCCTTTTCTACATTCAAGTAGATGTTTGTAAGAAGCTGGCCTGTGAACTTCTCGTCGCTGCATAGCTCGAAGGATGTCTTTCCAATCATCCTGCCGTAGTAGGCGATTATTTTGGCGCAGATACCGTTGATGGTTCTAAACTCTAGTCTGCCTGAAAGCTCCTCCCCAAAGATGTGGGTAAAACGGGCGGCCATATCCTTTGTGGCAGCCACTGTATATGTAAGTGTCAGGATGTTTTCAGGGGCAATCCCCTTGCAGTAAATCATGTAGCCTAGCCTGTTTACCAGCACTGTGGTTTTACCACTTCCCGGCACAGCAAGAAGCAGCACAGGCCCTGCTACTGTCTGTACTGCTTCTAATTGTTGATTGTTTAATTGTTTTGTATATCTGTCTAAAAAATCTTTTTCTGTCATATTACTCAAAATAAAAATCTATAGTTCCCATTCCATTATCCACATTGGCTTTTACAAGTGGCTGGCTCTCATCCTGGCTGCATTCTCCGTGCATATTGATTTTGCCCATGCCATTATCACAGTTAAAACGTACTCTGAAATCCTTTGGGATATAAACCGTTAGGCTTCCCATTCCATTGTCTATATCAAGTACTGCACCATCTGCATCAACAGTACTGCCTGTAAGATATACTGTAAGTGAACCAAGTGAATTATCGATGTCGCCCTTTTTCAGGTTCTGAATCTTAACGTACTGAGTGCGCTGTCCAAGACTGTTATCTATGCTGAAATTTCCAGCATCTTCCCAGTATTCTATGTTTCCTGCGCTTTCCACTGAACCCTTGTGTCCATCCTTAATTACGTTAATCTTTGGTTTCTTACCAAATATTAGATTCATACCAACTCCAATCAGAATGAATAAACCGATAATTAATAAGAAATTAACATCCTTAAGGCCAAGTTCATTTTGATAAACACATGCACCACAGCCTAATACGCAAAATATGCTAATAAAATTCTTTTCAATGATTGTTTCTACTAAAACCACCAATAATAACAAGCTCACACCAATCTTATAAAGTGGCATATCGGCGAATTTATCGCTGTTTCCAATTAAACAACATACCGCAAATGCGATAAGTGCCAAGCCTCTAAATATTGATTTAATCCTATTATCTTTCATTTTTTCAACCTCTTTTCATCCATAATCTCTATCAATGCTTTAATATAGTTCCTCGATGCATAAGCCTGCTTGGTGCAATTCCTAAAGG
>CACYLQ010000248.1 GCA_902775195.1 uncultured Pseudobutyrivibrio sp. | reverse complement strand
CGTTAAGATTATTGGCCTTTTCTGTGAATGTAGCCAGCATTTCATCTATCATAGTGGCTGTATTTTCGTACTTCACTCCTGTATCTACAAACGCATCATAATCCGCAAGTACATTCTGATTAATAAAATCAATAACCTGTACTGCGTTGTCAGAAAGAGTCTTAACAGCAGTAGTAACCTTTGCAGATATTTCCTGAATATTGCCTGCTGTATCTCGGGAATTAGCAGCCAACGTGCTTATTTCATCCGCAACTACAGCAAAACCTTTACCTGCTTCACCAGCTCTAGCAGCTTCAATAGATGCATTTAAAGCAAGCAAATTGGTTTGGCTTGCAATATCCAAAATCTCATTTGTAAGATCACCGATTTGATTAACCTGCTCAGACTCCTTAACAGACTCCTCAAGAACCTTCGAAAGCTCTTCCATCTTAGTGCCAGTGTTTTCCTTCTTAGCATTTGCCTCACGTTTAATGCTGTCTGCCTCTGCCTTAATTTCATTAGCTTTTTCCGATCCCGCTCTCGCTTCTTCATCAATAGCATCTGTAGCCTCTTTTACTAATGACAGCCTATCATATAAATCCCCTGTGGTTGTCGCTACATTTTCCATAGATGCTGCAAGCTCTTCCATGGCTGCAGATGTATTTGTTACATTATCACTAGCACTTTGAATCTTTACAATAACACTATCTGCAGATGATGTAAGAACTGTTGCTCCATCCTTAACATCTCTGATTACACCCTGCAATGTTCCTAAGAACTGATTGATACAATCAGATATAAGTGCAAGCTCTGTTTTTGTTTTTGTGTTTATTCGGGCAGTTAAATCACCCTTGCCCTTATTGATATTATTAATGATAGCTTGTAATTCATATGAAATACCAAGTATAGTCTTATTAATTCTAACAAATGAAAGTACAAAGCTAAGTATAATCAAGACAACAACCATTGCCATTACTATATATCCCTTTACAGAAACATGGGCAATGTAACCATCCAAATAAGCGCTAAAGCCCACGTTTAGAGAATTAATTCCCTCATCAATAGCATCTAAAGCATCATTTGTTGCAACAAGGCTTGTTCCGTAATCACCAGATACACAGCCAATTGCTCCCGTAAAATCACCTGATATGATAAAGTTTTCCATAGCACCAGCTGCAGCAACTAATGCCTCTGCGCTAGCTCTGAGATTATCAACTCTCTCCTGCCCATCTGGTAGGTTTCCAACCAGTATACTAGCATCCAAATAATCAAGATGAGAGCCAATATCATTCATATAACCTTCCATATCCGCAAATTCTTCAGCTGGCATTTCCTTGCCTGCCTCAAGTTGTCCTAATTTACGATTAATTTCAGCTGAAATATGAACTACATCTTGACGTAATGCAGCCGATTCCTGTGCGCAAATAAGTTCGTTTTCACTTGCTACTAAAGCCAGTGACTTTACGCTTTGCATAGCTGAGTTGGAAATCACTGCATATATTATAAATGCAGCAAGTATAACAACATTTACAATTATGTTTTGAAAAGAAATTGATTGGAAAAAGTTGCCTTTATTATTTTCAACAACCTTTCCAACAGCTTTAAGATTTTCCTTTTGCTCAGCTGTAAGATTTTCATCAAGCCTCTGTTTTATTTTCTCTTGCCTTTCTTCTCTTCCCTTTGCGCACCCCCATTTAAATTAATGCCTAATAATGCATAAAAAAATTATATACCTATACGTTTAATTGGTTAAGAGGTGTCACAAAAAATACATATAATGTTTAAATAATGTACAAATTCTAAGGATTTTTATGAAATAAAACATTTGATTAATCTCATTTTAAGAACTAAAAAAGAGCCCTTGGATAAACCAAGAGCTCTTAAATATAACAAGGACAGTCGACGCCATTTGAAAATCGCTTCGCGATGGCGTCTCCAGTTTAAATAAAATCTAACTTCGTTAGATTTTATTTAAAATTTACCAGCAGTAGCAGCTTCCTCAACTGATACGGCTACAGCAACTGTAGCACCTACCATTGGGTTGTTACCCATACCGATAAGACCCATCATCTCAACGTGTGCAGGAACTGAAGATGAACCAGCGAACTGAGCATCTGAGTGCATACGTCCAAGAGTATCTGTCATACCGTATGAAGCAGGACCTGCTGCCATGTTATCTGGGTGAAGTGTACGTCCTGTACCACCGCCTGAAGCTACTGAGAAGTACTTCTTACCAAGGTCTACGCACTCCTTCTTGTATGTACCAGCTACTGGGTGCTGGAAACGTGTAGGGTTTGTAGAGTTACCTGTGATAGAAACGCCAACGTTCTCATGGTGCATGATAGCAACACCTTCCTGAACATCATCAGCGCCGTAGCACTTAACTGTTGCACGAAGACCATTTGAGTAAGCCTTCTCAGAAACGATGTTAAGCTTTGCTTCCTTGTAATCGTACTTTGTCTCAACAAATGTGAAACCGTTGATACGTGAAATAATCTGAGCAGCGTCCTTACCAAGACCGTTAAGAATAACGCGAAGTGGCTTCTGACGTACTTTGTTAGCCTTCTCAGCGATACCGATAGCACCTTCAGCAGCAGCGAATGACTCGTGACCTGCTAAGAAACAGAAGCACTCTGTCTCCTCCTCAAGGAGCATCTTACCAAGGTTACCATGTCCAAGACCTACCTTACGGTGATCAGCAACAGAACCTGGGATACAGAAAGACTGAAGTCCCTCTCCGATTGCTGCAGCTGCATCAGCAGCCTTGCGGCAGTTTTTCTTAATAGCGATTGCAGCACCTACAGTGTAAGCCCAGCAAGCGTTCTCGAAGCAGATAGGCTGAATCTTCTTTACCTGCTCGTATACATCAAGACCTGCGTCCTTTGTGATTTTCTCAGCTTCTTCAATTGAGCTGATACCATACTTATTAAGAACTGCATTGATCTGATCAATTCTTCTCTCATATGATTCAAATAAAGCCATTTTTGTTTCTCCTTTCCTATTTTATTCCTGACGTGGATCGATAATCTTAGCAGCATCGTCAACACGACCGTACTGGCCCTTTGCCTTTTCCCATGCTGTGTTAGGATCATCACCCTTCTTAATGAAGTCTGTCATCTTTCCAAGAGAAACAAACTGATATCCGATAACTTCGTTATCATCATCAAGTGCGATACCTGTTACATAGCCTTCAGCCATCTCAAGGTAACGAACACCCTTTTCCTTTGTTGCGTACATTGTACCAACCTGTGAACGAAGACCCTTTCCAAGATCCTC
>CACYLQ010000247.1 GCA_902775195.1 uncultured Pseudobutyrivibrio sp. | reverse complement strand
CTACAGTGGTTATACACAGCTGGCGGTTCTTACACAGATATCGAAGCTGGTAAGGATGCATATCAGCTTATGCAGGATATGATTAACGATGGCTCTTGGTCTAAAGAGTGTGTAAACTGGGCTCAGACAGATGTATGTAATAACTGGAAAGCAGGAAACATTGCCATGATGCAGAATGGTCCATGGCAGATTCCAGGTATAGAAGCAGATGCTCCTGATATGAACTATGGTGTAACTGTTCTTCCTAAGAAGGATGCTTCAAGCGGCCAGGCTACATCTATCCTTGGTGGTGAAAACATGGGCGCTGTTAAGAAGGATAATATGGATGGTGCTAAGGCATTCCTTGAGTACTACAATCAGACAGATGTTATGGTAGATGCAATGAAGCAGTATGGTTCATTCCCACCTAAGACAGAGGCAGCTAAGGATAGCTATTGGACAGATGATCCTATTCAGGCAGAGTTCATTACACAGCTTGAAACTTCTATCCCAAGAGGACCTTCACCAATTTGGCCTTCATACTCAAATGCAATTCAGACTGGTTTCCAGGAAGTACTTACACTTGCTAAGTCGCCAGATCAGGCTGCAAAGGATACACAGGCAGCAGTTGATGCCGTTAAGTAAGAATTATCATTTGGCGGGGAAGTAATTCCCCGCCATTTTTAGAAATAGTTATTTTGGAGGGATGTTATGATTTCTAGAAAAAAGAAGTTGAATGGACCAGGGAAAATGGGATTTTTGTTTTCTCTTCCAGCAGTAATCTATATGCTTATCTTTGTTGGATATCCCACAATTTCAAATATCATTCTTAGTTTAAAGAATGTTAATGTCTTTAATTTTTCAAGACCAGAGGCACAGGAATTTATAGGTCTTTCAAATTATGTAGAGTTATTTACAGACGCTAATTCTGTAATGAGCCGTGCTATTTTGAATACTTTAATATTTACTGTAGCTTCAATCTTTTTCCAGTTTATTATTGGATTTATACTTGCATTATTTTTTAGTAAGAAGTTCCCAGCATCAGCATTTTTCAGAGGTGCAACAATGATATCCTGGTTGCTTCCAGTTACTGTAGCAGGTCTTTTATTTAAGTTTATTTTTGCAAGCTCAGGTGGTATAGCAAACCAGCTGTTGATGTCACTTCATATCATCAAATCGCCTGTTGATTGGCTGTTAAATGGCCCAACAGCTATGGTGGCTATTGTAGTTGCGAATATTTGGATTGGAATTCCTTTTAATATGATGTTACTGCTTACAGGTCTAACAACTGTACCAGCAGATATTTATGAAAGCGCCAAGATAGATGGTGCTAATAAGCTACAGACTTTATTTAAGATAACTATTCCAGTGATTAAGCCAGCTATCATGTCAGTGCTTACACTTGGATTCGTATATACGTTTAAGGTATTTGATTTGGTTTGGGTAATGACTAAGGGTGGCCCAATCAATGCAACAGAATTGGCTTCAACATACGCTTACAAGCTGTCATTTGAACAGTTTGAATTTAGTAAAGGCGCAGCTTCTGCAAACATTCTATTTTTAATTCTATTTGTAGTAGGAATGTTCTACATCAAGCTAATAAATGCAGAAGAGGAGGTAATGTAGGATGAAACGAGAAAGAAAAGAAAATACCATAAGCTTCATAATCGGATTCATCATTTTTGTAATCCTTATGTTTCCTCTATATTGGATGATTGTTACAGCACTTAAAACTCAGGTGGAAATCTTCCAGGTTCCTACTCCACTGTGGCCTAAAAACCTGACACTAGAAGCTTTTCAAAGCCAGTTTTCTGAATCATCAGCAACAATGAAGGGCTTTAAGAATAGCTTTTTAATAGCATTTTCTTCAATGGTAATATCAACAGTATTGTCTATTCCAGCAGCATATGGACTAGCAAGATTTAGATTTAATGCCAAAAAGCTGCTGATACTGTTTTTTTTAATGATGCAAATGTTGCCATCTACACTTATTTTGACACCACTTTACATTATGTTTTCAAAAGTGGGATTACTAAATAATTACTTGGCGCCAATCCTTGCAGATGCGACTTTGGGAATTCCCTTCTCAATCATCATTCTTCGTACTTATTTCCTTTCTATACCAAAGGAGCTAGACGAGGCAGCGGCAATAGATGGCTGCAATCCGGTGACATCATTTTTTAAAATAATGTTGCCGATTGCAAAGCCAGGTGTGATTGTAGC
>CACYLQ010000246.1 GCA_902775195.1 uncultured Pseudobutyrivibrio sp. | reverse complement strand
GATGAATATATTCAAGAAGGCTGTGAAATTATATGCGATACTTTTGCTAGAAGCCCGGTTTTTAGAGTTGGTGGAGATGAATTTGTAGCGGTTGCTCAAGGCAAGGATTATGATCAATTGGAAATACGACTAGCTACCATTGGAAGTGCAAATAATGAAAATAAAAAGAATGGCAAAGTTACTATTGCAGTTGGCGCGGCTAAATATTCATCAGAGGATAAATTCGTGTCAGATGTATTTGAGCGAGCAGATTCAATTATGTACGATAACAAGCGCAAAATGAAAGAGTCTGTAAAATAAGATTATTGCGATTGACAAAAGTTTAACAATAGGCTACTATAGTAATCATGAGATAAAGGGCAAAGACCCTAAAGAGGAGGATTACTATGAGCGAATTTAACAACTTAAAGCTTGAAGTTGCTGATGAGATTGCAGTTCTTACAATTTCACGTCCAGCAGCACTTAACGCACTTAACTCAGAGACTCTTGATGAGCTTAATGTTGCTTTGACAGAGATCGAAGCTAGAGACGATGTAAAGGTACTTATCCTTACAGGCGGTCCAGACAAGAAAGATAATGCATTCAAGTCATTCGTTGCTGGTGCAGATATTTCTGAGATGGTTAACTTTACAGCAGCTGAGGCAAGAGCTTTCGGTATGAGAGCATCTGTTCCATTCTTCAAGCTTATGAACATGAGACAGGTTACAATCGCAGCTGTTAATGGTTTCGCACTTGGCGGTGGCTGTGAGATTGCTATGGCTTGTGATATTCGTATCGCATCTGAGAATGCTACATTTGGTCAGCCTGAGACAGGTCTTGGAATCATTCCAGGATTTGGTGGTACACAGAGACTTGCTCGTCTTGTAGGTATGGGACGTGCTAAGGAGCTCATCTTTACATGTGATTCTATCGATGCTAACGAAGCATACAGAATCGGTCTTGTAAACAAAGTTACTTCTACAGAAGAGCTTATGAGCACAGCTAAGGCTATGGCTGCTAAGATTGCTTCAAAGGGAAGCTATGCAGTTTCTATCGCAAAGGCTGCTATCAACAACGGTTATGATATGGATATCAAGAATGCAGTTGAGATGGAAGCAAACCTCTTCGGTATTACATGTTCTACACATGATAAGGCTGAAGGAATGGGTGCATTCCTTGAGAGACGTGCAGCAAATCTTACAGATTTCTAATGCGAGTTTAAAATTTTAAAGCTATATGAGCGGTGCGTAGCATCGCTCATTTTTTTGTTTATTTACTATATAGTAAATGTTATCATGTAACTATGAAGGTATTTAATCTACATAATATAGGAGGGGTCTTATGAAGTTTTACGTATGTGAATCATGTGGTAATTTTGTAGGAATGGTTGTAGATTCTGGCGCACCAATGTCTTGCTGTGGTAAGATGATGAAGGAACTGGTTCCTGGCACTTCTGATGGTGCAGTTGAGAAGCATGTACCTGTTTTCACAGTAGATGGTAACAAAGTAGTAGTTACAGTGGGCTCTGTAGAGCATCCAATGGTTGAGGCTCATTTTATTGAGTGGATTGCAATTGAAACTAAAAAAGGAGCTCAAAGAAAGGTTTTGAATCCGGGTGATAAGCCATCTGTAGAGTTTGCCTTAACAGATGATGACGCTGTCGTTGCTGTATATGCTTATTGCAATCTCCATGGCTTGTGGAAGGCAGAATAATGATTTAAGTTATCTAATGACCTCATGGCAATATGGCTGTGAGGTCGTTTTTTAGGAGGAATATATGATAGATATGACAGAACTTATTGATGATTGGGCCATATTATTAGAGGCAAAGTATGATTTTGCATATGCAGAAGACATGCTTAATATGGAAGAGTACTTAGACCTGGTGGAAAAGTCATACGACGCAATTAAAGAGTTTTACGCCAAAGTAGATGGATTAAAAAAGGTCTTGCCTCATGAAATTATGGAGTACATGAATCTTTTAGAAGAAATTAGTATGTATGCGGCACCTTGCTATGTTGATGAATCCGAAAATAATACATTTGCCCTTTCTAGAATCATAGCAGAAGAACTTGCTGCATTAGCTGCAAATTATAATTATGCTAAAGAAGATGAAGAAATACCTTTTAAAGAAGGGGTACTCTCATCGGTTACAGGTTTTGATTATGAAATCGAAAGAGTTTTATACTACGATGTCAAAGAAAAGGACACATCAGATTTTAGCGAGGTGGCTAAAGCTATTGGCTTTTAAAAGCGAATGGAGCCTACTTACATGGACTATC
>CACYLQ010000245.1 GCA_902775195.1 uncultured Pseudobutyrivibrio sp. | reverse complement strand
CCAGAATCTGCTGCACTAATAAATGCAACCTGGTTAATATCACTTATTTCAACATAGTCACTATTATCTACTTTACCTGTAACGTAAGTACTAAAGTGCTCAGCATCAAAGCTTACATCTTCACCTGCTGCATCAGCTTCAATCTCAGTTACTGTGTTATCATCTTCAACTCTGAATACTGTTACTTCCTCGTCTGGGACCTCTTCTAGCTTGTGTACTGATTCGAATATAACCTTTACAGCGTTATTATCATAGTCTGGTTGATACTTGTTTCCATTACGGTCATAAATGGTAATATCGTATGCTGCATATGCCTTGAATATACCTTCATCCAGATTCTCATTAACTATATTTTCTATTGCCTTCTTACCAAGCCTTGAATATACCTTCATCCAGATTCTCATTAACTATATTTTCTATTGCCTTCTTACCAACATAGTAAATTGTTACGTCAGCATTTCTAGGCATATAGCCTTCCACTGTTATTGTTGTTCCAAGGATTTCCTTAGAGAAGGTCTGGAATACTAGCGAATTATCTTCGTAACCACACTTGAGGCATACGCCGTTTTCATCGTAGTCGCAGTCCTCCTGCTCTCCTTCCTCGTCGCACTTAGAGCACTTTCTAAAATGAGTACCATTTCCATTAGAAACATATTTCCATTCGTGCTCACATTCTTCTTCCTCTTCTTTAACTAATTCCTCTTCATCCTCTGCTTCTTCATCCTCTTCTGTAGCTTCTTCATCTTCCTTTTCAGGATCATCTACATCTGTTTTATCTGGTTCATATGTTTTATCTTTATCAGTTTCATCTATATTTTCAGGGTTTGGGGTATTGGCTTCTTTATCTGTAGACTGCTGGTCAGCTGGAGCTTCGACTACTTCTGGATTTGTTTCGTCAGCTGGCGCCTGGTCCTTCACTTCTGGCTCAGTTGGCTCCTGGGCTTGTGCTTCAGCTTCTTCAGGCGCTGGTGTAGCCGGAATATCCACTGATTCAGGCGCAGGCGTAGCCTCTGGCGCAGCACTGGTATCAGATGCATCCACACTTTCCTCCGTAATTATTTCATCGCTGGTTGCCAGTGAGAAGAAATCATCTCCCATCATAGTTGTAACCAGCAACATGGCCAGCAAGAATGCTGTTAATCTTTTGAAGAAATTTAATCTGTTGTTCATAGGCCAATTCCCCTTTGTTAGAACCCTTTTCTAACGTCTTTCTTATGATTTTGCAGCCTCATATCCGTCTAATTTTGCATACAAAAAATAGACATAGACATTCCACTACATTATCAATATCGGAATATATCATTATTAAGTTTACAGACAACTAGCGTTATAACTATGAATTTTTTATGAATTTAGTATTAAGAATTTAACTTTAGATTTCTACTAGACATTTAAATAAAAGCTCCTCGAATGGCTCGTAGTTCAAAACGGAGCTTTCCTTGCTTGCAAGAATCATATCGTTTTTGGTTGTTTTTGAAAAATCGATATCGAAATGCTGGCTGTTTTTGCAGATGTATTCAATGAACACACGCTGGGCCCTGCCGTTGCCCTCTCTAAATGGATGAATCATGTTAATCTCACCAATCAGGTAAGCCAGTCTTTTAGACATAACCTCCTTGTCATCCACATCCAGCAGATAATTGTTCTGAATTATCCACTCCTGTACTCTTTTAAATTCGATTTCTATGAATTGTGTCAGGCAGAAAATGGTGCCCTTTGAAATGTCGACTGTGCGAATCTCCCCTGCCCAATCATAAATATCCTGGAACAGATAACGATGAATAGCCTGAAGATGCTGTAAAGAAAAATCGCCAGGTATAGGACGCTTGACGATTTCAAAATAACGCGCTGAACTAAGCTCCTGTTCTACTTTAAAGAGCTCCTCTTTATCGCGAATATCCAATTTGTTCTTGAGGATATGAGTGTGTGGATAACAGTACTGGCCGTTATCTTCGTACTCATAACGGTAATATTCATCCATCATATGCTTATCCTACTGAAACATACCTAGATGTAATCTCACGGACCACATCCTCTACATCAACCTCGTTCTCGAAACCTCGTTCTCGATAATCATCCTTCCACGCTCTAGTTCCTTAGCTGTAAGAATCATGTCCTCCATCGCAAATGAAGCTGATACACTAGCTATCTTCTCATCTGTTGACATTAGTCTCTCCTTATTTATCGGCCTAATCTTCATATTATCTAACCATTCCCCTATACGATTTCCTTTTCCTGCCTACTCTGGCAGCCTCTAAACCCCCATTCAGCCACCATAAAACTTATCTACAGTATACCATATAACAATACTGGTATTAACAGTCTTCACAAAGATTTTAGATAGTTTTCACGACTTAATATTTGCTCCTTTTATAGTCACATTACCTAGAATAGGCTTTGTTACCTTTTGTTGTTTTATGTTTCAACTAAATTAGGTATTCTTCTATTTTTTCTTTAATTTCACTTACATCCAACGGCTCCACATCCGACTCCATTGATACAATAAGCTTCTCCCACATCTTTATGCCTGATTTATCATACTTTTTTATCTTATCCCAATTGGCACTGGCATACTCTCCATCTGTTATCATCCCTAGATGCTCCCAATACATAGTCTTTCTAGTTCTAACATTTAATACTGCAAAATCTGGGTAAGCCTTTTTCCCATTCTTTAACACAATTACTGGCTCATAGGTGTATGGAACTCCGTATTTATCCAGCATATCTGCTATTATCTTTTCTGACTTAGACCTTACCATCTCCCCATTATTTGTCATATACTTGCCCTGGGTTGGGTATGGATTCATACCTCCTTTATACCTTTGGCGCCATTCTGTTACTAATCTCTCTTTAGGCATTATCACTGGGTCAATCAACTTTCTTTTTGCATCACAGGTTTTTGCATATATATCTTCTATAGCCTCAACATCATAGTTTTTAAGGATGCCTTCAATACTTTTCTTTTGCTTTACTAATTCAGCTTTCACACGCAAATCATATTCGCGCTGGGCTACCAGATATGCGATATCCATGTTTGTTTTTCTTATGTATTCTCTGCTTCCCCCTTCCCTTCGCAAATAATACTGATATCCGCACTTTCTCTTTGAATAATGCAAAGTAGCAGCATCATCTAACTTATATTCATCTATTCTCTGCTTTATTATTGCCAACATCTTGTTAATATCATCTAAATCTTGTCTCAGAATGTCTTTTACATCGTTCATGGCTACTCCTTTTCTATCTCAAACACGCACCACAGAAAAACTTTAAATCTGCGTGCTCTTTTTTGCCTTACCCGACACGCTCTTCGGCCTGTTCCACTCCTCTGCGTGTCTGATTTTCCTCACAGCTACACGCATTTCCCCACTACTCTTTCTCCTGCGTGTCTATCCTCTACTCCCTCGACACGCACCTAGGCTCATCATGTTCTCCTGCGTGCCTACTCTCTCTAATCCCGACACGCACCTAGGCTCATCACACTCTCCTGCGTGTCTGATTTTCCTCACAGCTACACGCATTTCCCCACTACTCTTTCCCCTGCGTGCCTACTCTATCCATTCCCGACACGCACTATAACTTTCCCCACTCCCCTGCGTGCTTACGTCCACCCAAAGGGCTCGTCATTCCCTCGGCGCACACAAAAAATAGGCATAGATTCCGCTATTTTCAGCTTAATCTATACAAAATTTGATAGAAAATGAATTTTGGGGATTGATACCACACTTATCCCCTTTGATATGTTATAAAATCAATAATGATAAAAATTAGACTTGCAGAGTATAACATCACCACTCCCCTGTGTCAACTCAACTTTCCCTTAACTCACACTCAAAACCAATCCATCCCCACTAACAAAAAGGCCGCCTCAGCCAACACCAATGGTGCTAGCCGAAGCGGCCAAATATTAAATATTATCCCTTAAGCATTCTGAATCTTTCCAGTATATAACTGGTAGTACTTACCACCCTCAGCGATAAGTTCTTCGTGGTTACCGCGCTCAATAATGCGTCCCTGGTCAAGAACCATAATACAATCTGAATTGCGGATAGTTGAAAGCCTGTGGGCGATAACGAATGTTGTACGTCCGTGCATCAGCTTATCCATACCGTCCTGTACAATCTTCTCTGTACGAGTATCGATAGAAGATGTAGCCTCGTCGAGGATAAGTACTGGTGGGTCTGCGATGGCAGCTCTGGCAATGGCAAGCAGCTGTCTCTGACCCTGTGAAAGGTTACCGCCATCACCCTTGATAACTGTATCGTAGCCCTGTGGCAATCTGCGGATAAAGCTATCTGCATTGGCAAGCTTTGCTGCTGCAATTACCTCTTCTTCAGTGGCATCCAGCTTT
>CACYLQ010000244.1 GCA_902775195.1 uncultured Pseudobutyrivibrio sp. | reverse complement strand
AACGATAACGCCTTCACCAAGCTTATTCTTAAGATCATCGCCAAGGTCACGAAGTCCATTCATATCAACACCAGCTACTGATGTTGCAAGAAGCTTAACTCCCTTAACCTCAACTACTGAATCCATAACATCACCTACTGCTGCCTGAGCTGCCTTAGCCTTCATAGATTCAAGCTCAGAATTAGCTTCCTTAAGCTGCTTCTGAAGATGCGCAATCTTTTCTTCTACATCTGCTGGCTGGCACTTAAGAGCTACAGCTGCAGCATTAAGCTTAGCCTCGATATCTGCATAGTATTCAAATATCAAATACAGCAGCACCTGTGATAGCTTCGATACGACGTGTACCAGCAGCTACACCGCTCTCTGAAAGAATCTTGAATGCAGAGATTTCTGATGTGTTAGATACATGTGTACCACCACAAAGCTCTGTAGAGAAGTCTCCCATCTTAACAACGCGAACTTCTTCGCCATATTTCTCGCCAAAGAGAGCCATAGCACCGCTCTTCTTAGCTTCATCGATAGACATGATAGCTGTAGTAACTGCAAGTCCTTCAGCAATCTTGTCGTTAACCATCTTTTCAACCTTTGCGATTTCCTCATCAGTCATAGCTGAGAAGTGAGAGAAATCGAAACGTGTTCTGTCAGCATCCTGGTATGAACCCTTCTGCTCTACGTGTGTACCAAGTACCTCACGAAGTGCCTTCTGAAGAAGGTGAGTAGCTGAATGGTTCTTGCAGATACGGGCGCGGCGAACAGCATCAACCTTAAGTGTAACCTTATCGCCAACCTTAATCATACCTGACTTCATTTCACCAACGTGGCCAATCTTGCCACCCTTGAGCTTGATAGTATCCTTTACTTCAAACTCACCGTTTGGTGTAGAGATGATACCTGTATCACCAATCTGGCCACCCATTGTAGCGTAGAAAGGAGTTTCAGGAACGATGATTGTACCAACTGTTCCCTCTGTAATAGTATCAACGATTTCTGTTTCTGTAGTAAGAACTGTAACTGTTGATTCAGATGTAGTCTTGTCATAACCTACAAACTCAGATGTAACAGCTAAATCAATATCATCATAAACAGATGCATCAGCACCCATATAGTTTGTTTCTTTACGAGCAGCACGAGCCTTCTGTCTCTGCTCCTCCATGCAAGCCTCAAAGCCTGCAGCGTCATATCCAAAGCCCTTTTCCTCAAGGATTTCTGCTGTAAGATCTACAGGGAATCCGTAAGTATCGTAAAGCTTGAATGTGTTCTCACCTGAAAGCTCCTTAGCTCCAGATGCCTTAAGCTCTTGCCAGAAGCCTTAAGCTCCTCTTCCATCTTTGCAAGGATTTCAAGACCTTTATCGATAGTCTTGTTGAACTGCTCTTCCTCAGCTGTGAGAGTCTTGAATATGAATTCTCTCTTCTCCCAAAGCTCTGGATAGCCATCCTTACATTCAATAATAACTGTCTCTGAAAGCTTAGCCATGAAAAGACCATCAATGCCAAGTGCACGGCCATGCTTAGCAGCACGTCTGATAAGACGACGAAGTACGTATCCTCTACCCTCGTTTGAAGGTGTAACACCATCAGATACAAGGAATGTAGATGAACGAATATGATCAGTGATAAGACGAATTGAAACATCATCAAGAGCATCTACCTGATACTTCTTTCCAGACATCTCGCAAATCTTGTCACGAATAGCCTTCATTGTGTCGATATCGAATACGGAATCAACATCCTGCATAACAACAGCAAGACGCTCAAGACCCATACCTGTATCGATGTTTTTCTGAGCAAGCTCCTCATAACCGCCATGGCCATCGCCATTGAACTGAGTGAATACGTTGTTCCAAACTTCCATGTAACGGTCGCAATCGCAACCTACTTTACAATCAGGCTTGCCACAGCCGTATTTCTCACCACGGTCGTAGTAAATCTCTGAGCAAGGACCGCAAGGACCTGCACCATGCTCCCAGAAGTTATCGCATTCGCCTGTCTCTGGATCACGATAGAAACGAGTGATGCGCTCTGGTGCAACACCAACTTCCTTTGTCCAGATTTCGAATGCTTCCTCATCCTCTCCATAAATAGATGGATATAAACGATTAGGGTCAAGCTCTAATACCTTAGTCAAGAATTCCCATGACCAAGCAATCGCCTCGTGCTTGAAATAATCACCGAAGGAAAAATTACCAAGCATCTCAAAAAAAGTAAGATGGCGGGCCGTCTTACCTACATTATCAATGTCACCTGTTCTAACACATTTTTGACATGTTGTAACGCGTCTACGAGGTGGAATCTCCTGACCTGTAAAGTATGGCTTAAGAGGTGCCATACCAGCGTTGATAAGCAATAAACTGTTATCGTTCTGTGGTACAAGAGAAAAACTATTGAGGCAAAGATGATCCTTGCTCTCAAAGAACTCCAAGTAGGCGCGTCGTAAATCATTAACACCAGTATTCAAAACAATAGTCCTCCAAAAATTATTCCTCGGAAGAATTTGTTGCGGCATCAACAATGCCCTTCTTCCTATCGCTAGACTGGCGGAGTTTAATTCCAATAAAGCCTCCACAAATTCCTAACGCAACGAGTATGATCATTTTAATTAGATAACTTGCAAAACTAGATAAAAATGCAGACATAGCAGTTCCTCCTAAATTACAATATTCTTTAACCAATTAAACCTTATAACATACTTAAGCAAATTATAATCCAAAATATTTCCAAATTCTACCCGTAAATCAGAAAATTAATAATAAAATCACGATTATGAGCTGCATCAACAAAAAATCGTTGCGCATAAGCCCAATTGCCTTTCGTATATCACAAGCTTCTGGCTCTTTGTCCATATCTCCCACGGTTTTATCCTTAAGGGCGATACCTAATGCTCCTGCAAAAGCAGATATGGCTTTTACACCATCTCTCAAGTGTATGTATCTGGCATTTCTTCCATGAAAGCCACCAAATGTGTATCTGGCAGCAAACACTGTAAGTGCCCCGCTAAATCTTGCTGGCCAGTAGCTCACCGCCCAACTCAGCTTTGCACCATAGTAACCAAAATGCAGATATCGGCTGTTCTTATAGCCAACCACCTGATCTATTATATCTATTGACCGATATAAAAATCCGCCAACAGGACCAAACAAAAACATAATAACTAGAGGGGAAATCAGCCCATCGGAAGTCTCGTTAGCCAGATAAGTAATTGTCTCTGCTGTGACCTCTGACTCATCTTCTCCCTTTGACTCTCTCCCTGAAAACAACTTATAAGAGTGCTTCATTTCTCTTATTCCACAGCCGTAATAATCGGCCATAACACCCTTTGCTCCGTAGTACAGGTATTTTCCATCTATACATAGATATGTAGCAAAGGCTTCAAACAAAACTCCAAGCCATGGAGCTATGTCATAAAACAACAAATTAAAAAATGTGACTGTTGCAAATACCGGCACCAAAACAATTATGATAAGCCACATTCCTAGGCTTCTTTGTTTGGCAGGCTCTAACAGAATGAGTTCATCCCCTAGCAAAGCCCTATCTAAGTGCTTTACTAGCTTCTTAATGGAATCAAAAGGATTCCATATGCTATATATCCTTCCAAAAATGAAGTCTAGTATTGTTCCTATCAAAAGT
>CACYLQ010000243.1 GCA_902775195.1 uncultured Pseudobutyrivibrio sp. | reverse complement strand
GATGCTTTATCGTCTCCACCTAATAAAGTTGTGCCATCGGTAAGTATCAAATCCTGTCCAATGTAATTTTCAAGATTTGTATAATCCGCTGCTTTCATTACAATATGCTCTTTTTCATTAAGAACTATGTCTTTTCCATCATAATTCTCTAATACCCATGGTTTTACATCGGTTCCACTTGCATCTGGTGCGGTATCCATGTGTGCCACAAAACCCACAGCTTTAGCATTTCCATCACTTATATTAGAAGGAATGCAGCCATATACTACATAGTTTGTTTCATCCAGATACACATCTGAAACGCCTATATCTATCAGTTCTTTTTTCAGAACGATTGCTAGATCCTTTTGTTTTTCCGTAGTTGGCCAATGACCGCTATAAGGCTGAGATTGAGTATCAATCTTTGCATATCTTATCAGTCGTTCTTTTACTTTTTCATAAACATTAATATTTCCCATTTAATACTCTCCGAATTTATGACTTCTCTTTAAATCTTAATGTCACTATTCTTATTGCAAAATTCTAATACCTTATTATAAAAATCCTTATCCTCTTCAAATAATCCATGCCCCAATCCATCGAAAATAAGTACTTCACTTCCTACAATTCCTTCATTTAATTCGTAGGGAGCATCATTACCAACAGTGTTATCGCAATTGCCAGACATAATGTATGTAGGACATTTTATCTTTGAAAGTATTGGTCTTGCATCAAAATTTAATATCGCATATGCGTTTTTGCAAAACCTGTCATAGTTATGTGGCTTGGTAAATCTAGCTAGCATAGGAAGATATTTTTTATTCTTTTCGTTGAAGCTTTTGGTGTAAACCTTTTCTGCTGTATCAAGCATTAAATCTGTGTGAGAAGCGGTTTTTGTCATTTCAATCCATTTTGTAACAACGCTTTTTATAGTGTCGTTAGCATAAGGCGCTGTTACTACAAGCACCAATTTTTCAACAAGCTCACCGTGGCTCGCAGCCAAATATTGCGCTATCATGCCACCCTGTGATACGCCCATAACTATCGCTTTTTCTATACCAAGATTCTGCATAGCTATAGCCTGATCATTTGCCATATCTTCAATGGAATAGCCCTCCGGTATAAGATTTTTTCTGCTAAACATGTAAACGGTATGATCATTGAAAAATTTTTTATAAGAACCAGCCAAAAGCCAGGCTTTGCCTTTAACAGTCCACAGGCCATCTGAAAGTCCAGGTAAAACTACTAAATTCTTTTTTCCCTCCCCGAAGACCGCGTAATACATATCAGTATCCCCAACCTTCACACATCCATTTTTTTGCATAATTAATTCCCCTTTAAATCAATGATGCTCACATCTGCGTGGGGATTAACCTTCGCTAATCCAATGCGAACAATTTTTGCCTCGATGCTTTTAAACTCCTGCATAGCCTTAACAGCTTCATTCATTTGCAGGCTATTCAATGTCTTTCCAAGTGTAATATGCGGAAGCCATGATAGCGGCCTATAATATTTGCTGATGGTAGTTTCTGGATCATCGGCATAGGCATCGCAGATGCATCTATTCACTTCAAACAGATATTGATTAATATAAGGTGCCGCATAAATTACCTTTGGCATAAACTGGCCTACAGTAATTATGGAAATATCGCCTTGCTGTAATTTATCATGTAATGATTCAAATGCAGGGACAAGAACATCCACACTTCTAGCCTCAATTGCTGCCAGTGTAAGATGCGGTGGAACCTGATTATCGACCATGAAACTATTACCTGTTACCACAGCAATTCTGTCTATATATTTCTGTAGCTGTTCAGTTGTATTTTTATCAAAATATGCTGAAATTAAATACATAAATTAATCGTTACTTTCCTTTACCGAATAAATAGTATTTTTCTCAAATAAACCGATGGCAAATCCCATTTTCATAAATAATGGCATATCTTCGTAGGCTTCAAAGCTGGTTCTAGCAAGTAGCTCTTCCACTGTTATTTCTTCATAATAGCCATAAGGATTGGCCACGGTGATTTTATCATTTGGAATATCAGCCCCCACGATTAATGAATAATGTAAGGTCCACTGGTCGCCGTAAAGTGCCGCCCACTCAAAAGGCACTGGCATTCCAGCAGCCAAGGAGTCATACATGATATCGATAAATTCAGTGTTTTTCAAATATTTATGGATTTCAGTTTTGTACTCTGGAAACTGCTTGTTCATTTCCTGGCAAAACTTATTACCTGTTGATGTAACTACTTTACCATATTGATTATAAAGAGATTCTTCAGTAACATCTCCCCCATTCCATGCTGAAAACATTTCTATTACAGCATATCCGCAGGAAATGTCCTGAGTAATGACTT
>CACYLQ010000242.1 GCA_902775195.1 uncultured Pseudobutyrivibrio sp. | reverse complement strand
GATGCCCCTGCGAGGTTCAGATATTCGCCCAATATGCTTCTGGCGCCTTCATGAGTCATGTCCGAAAACAGACTTACGATTCCCATCAGGGTTATAAATATTATGGCGCCAGACAAAGCCCTTTTTTTACCCATGTTCTACTCCACTAATCCCGATTTATCAATGTCTTTATTTTAGTTGATTTAACAGCCCAAAGAAAGCTTTAATTACCATATTTCTCATTTTTGTTTCATATATACATATTAAAACAATCTGCATATAGAAAAAGGTTACTGTTTTCAGTAACCTCAGTAAATATCAATATTTAATGTAGCCCTATCAAAAGCCCCAAATGCAAGTAAAGGTATTAACAAGCAACAGTATCAAATAATCCCAGCTTCTCGCAGGCATTGTAGATTCCATCTTTATCAACGTCGGAAGTCACATAATCTGCAAGCTTCTTTAGTTCAGGAATAGCATTTCCCATGGCAACCTTTGTCCAATCATCTGTAAACATTGAAATATCATTGCCAGAATCACCAAAAACAACAGCATCATTATAATCAGCTTTAAAATAATCCATTATCTTTTTTATACCTACAGATTTGTAGCTTGGCTCAATAAACAAATAACGTTCATGAAATCTACAACAAGGAAGATTCTCAAGTGCTTTGAGATTTTTCTCCTCTTCTGCTCTGCAGGCTACATATGCTTTATATATATTTTCATAATCTTCAGGATTCAATCCCTTAACTATCTTTTGGTCCATATATGTATCCTTTGCAATTTCATTAAATCGATCATCTGGCACATATCTTACAGCTGAATTTTCAGGCTGAATCCCCCATGGATATCCTTTTTCCTGACATTCTCTTATTAAAGCAACCACGTTTTCTTTTGGAAGTGGCTTAATTCCTAATAGAGCTTTATTAATGGTAATACCATAACCACCATCACTCACCATATTTTCAAAACCTAACTCATTCATTATATCAACTGCAAGAGCCTGGGCTCTGCCTGTTGCAATACATAGAAAATGACCAGCCTTTTTAAGCTTTTGCAGCGCTACAACAGTTGAGTCAGGAATATAGAAATTTTCATATCCTCCTGCGGCTAGTGTGCCATCAATATCAAAAAACAAATACTTTTTCTTACACATTGCTATCTCCTAACAACATTTTATATTTCCGATTGCAAAATGATAATAGCACACATATTAACACTGTTTAATGTTCGTTAATGTTTTATTTGTAAATTTTGGTGGTATAATTATGTTTAATAGAACATTATATCCTCTGAAGGAGCTTTCTATGAAACAGGTAAATGAAAATAATGGAATAAGTCGCCGTGAATCTATATACGAATTATTAAAAGAACAGACTACCGTATATGTAAAGGATTTATCACAAAAATTTTGTGTGTCTGATATGACAATCAGAAGAGACTTACACATAATGGAAGAACAGGGAATACTTGTTACTCATTATGGTGGTGCTACTATTAGGCATCCAAGCTCAGTTATACACACTTTTGACATGCGAAAAGAAAGCTTTTTCGAGGCTAAAGCCGCAATTGCCCGCCGCGCTGTAGAATTTATCAAAGAAAATGATGTAATTTATCTAGATCCAAGTACCACAGTATTGCTTATGACTAGATATCTTCCACCTTTGCATCACACCGTTGTAACAAGCTCATTGGCTGTAATGCATGAGTGTTCTCACAATCCATATGTCACATTATACATAGCTCCTGGCAAATATCAGGACTCAAACGACGGCCCTATGGATATGGATACTGTGACATATCTTTCAAATTTTCATTTTAACGCTGCCTTTCTAGGAACAGGTTTTATAGATACTGTCTATGGTGTTACCAGCACAGAAATGGATTGTTCAATAAAACAAGCAGTAATGAGAAATTCGGAGCAAAATATTCTTCTAGTTGACCACTCAAAATTCGGGCAACATACCATGAAAAAGTTCGGAGATATCAAAGACTTTAATACTATTATCACAGACTCTGATATCTCCGATGAGGATCAATATAATATTCTAAAAGAAAAGATAAATCTAAACATAACACATTGTTAAGGTGCCCCATGGTGATGGTGTTATATTAGTCTTTTAGTATAGCGTTTTTTGTCAAGAATTTAATGTTGCGACAACTCTAATTAACATCAGCCTCATCGACCTTTACACCAGCTTTGTCTAATAGCTCTTTTGCCTGTTTGACATCTGCAGACTTGAATTTGTGCGATTAACTTCCGGTTTTTCTTCCATTAAGGATTATGTATTACATTTCTCTTTCCACTATTGGCAGTTCCTCTTACTTCTTCGTGGTAAAAGTAATCTACGATTGTTGGATGTCCTTTCTCTACTC
>CACYLQ010000241.1 GCA_902775195.1 uncultured Pseudobutyrivibrio sp. | reverse complement strand
TTTAAGGCAACAAAATGGAAAAAACAGCTAATGAATTGATACCTAAAAAATTTCATTATTTTTGGTTCGGAAACGGTGAGAAACCAGATTCGGTTCTCAAATGTATAGAATCATGGAAAAAGTATTGCCCTGATTTTGAGATAATTGAATGGAACGAAAATAACTATGACATTCATAAACATCCATTCATGGAAAAGGCTTATCAGGAAAAGAAATGGGCCTTTGTATCGGACTATGCCAGATTAGATGTTTTATATGAACATGGTGGTATATATCTTGATACAGATGTGGAAATCCTAAAGGATTTTTCACCACTATGTGCAAATCAAGCCTACATAGGCTTTGAAAGACCTGATTTAGTTAATGACGGTCAAGGCTTTGGGGGCATACAGCACTTCCCGCTGTTCAAAGAGATGTTAGCTTGCTACGATGATTTAGACGAATACATTGAAAGTCCTAAGCTTCGTACCAAGGTTTTACTTAACCATGGATTAAAGCAGGATGGCGCTAGACAAAATGTGGCGGGAATGGAGATTTATCCAATAGATTATTTTTGCCCAAAGAGCTTTGCTACAGGACGGATTAATAAGACAGATAATACATATTCAATCCATCATTTCGACGGAAGTTGGCATGGAAAGAATGGTATGAAATATATACAATTAATGAGACTTTTAAATAGAATGTTTGGCGTAAAAAATGGTCAAAAAATATTTGAAGGTTTAATGGAATTTAAAGATAAATTAAGAGGTAAATAACAAAATGAGTAAGGCCCAGGTAGATGTGCATGAAATAACATCAAAAGAAGAATTTAAAGTTATTCTTGAAAAGTTCAAGGATTACGAATTCTTACATGATGTTACTGATGATGACAAAATTAATGCTTATGTTGAAAAGCAGTTAACATACGGACACGTCATTGCAGAATATCATGATGATGATCCTGTTGGTTTCATCAGCTTTTATGATAACGATAAAGAAAATAAAACAGGCTATATTAGTGTGTTTGCATTAAGCGATGAGCTGGGCTTTATGAAGGGCAAGACAATGGTGCGTATTGCTTTAGAAAGCTTTAAGGTTGCCAAAGATTGTGGCCTCGACAAAATAAAAATAGAGGTAGATAAGGAAAACAAGGTTGCCAGAAAACTATACGAGCATCTTGGTTTTAAATACACAGGTGAGGAGACTGACCACAGCTTGTTTATGCTAATAGGATTTGACAGCTTAGCATCAGTTGTGGGTAATAAGAAATAATGAGCGGAATGGATTATTTAATATCGGTTATAGTTCCCGTTTACAACGTGGAAACATATTTAGATGAGTGCATTAAATCATTAGTTAAGCAGACCTACAGTAAGTTTGAATTGATTCTTATTGATGATGGTTCAACTGATAGCAGTGGACAGCTTTGTGATGCATGGAAAGAAACAGATGACAGAATAAAGGTTATCCACAAAGAAAATGGGGGACTTTCAACAGCCAGAAATGCAGGCTTAGATGTAGCCAAAGGTGATTACATTTGTTTCATAGATTCAGATGATTTTGTTACAGACAATTATCTTTTAAGCTTTGTAGATGCTGTAAAGGAATCTGGTGCTCAGATGGCATTTTGTGACATTACATCTTCTAAGCTGGCAGAGGCAGAACATGACATACATAAGCTTTCAGTTTTATCTGCAGCTGATTGCAGAAAATGGTTATACAATCCAATAACCAGAGAGTATGTGCTTATGGTTATTGCCTGCGCAAAGATGTTTGATAAAAAGCTATTCGAAGGACTGCGTTTTGAAGTAGGAAGATATCATGAAGATGAATTCTTGATTAATCATATTTTATTTGCAATCGAAAAAGCTGCATTTATACCAGAAGGCAATTACATTTACAGAAATAACGAAGAAAGCATTACTGGCAAGCAGAATGAGAATAACATTTATCATCTTCACGTAGTTGATGCTTATGAATATCGAATTAATGAAGCTATAAAATATGGTGATATTGAATTTGCAAAGGTTACTGCCAAGTTTGCACTTTTAAAGACCGCACGTTTTTACAAAAATGGTACTGAGGAAGTTCAAGCAGAAGCAAAGAAATTATATAATCGTATATACGATAATTATTCTTACCTGCTTACTCAAAAGCAAAGAATGAAATATCAATTATTTAAAAATATGCCAGGCGTATTTTGTAAGGTGTTTTTATAGAAATATTTCATAGAAGAATGTATTCAGTCGATTATCAATCAGACCTATCAGAACATCGAAGTTATTGCTGTTGATGATGGTTCTACAGATAATACTTATGACGTCCTTAAGAAAATGACGGCCCTAGATTCTAGAATTAAGATTTTTACCAAACCTAATTCTGGAGTTTCTGATACCAGAAATCTTGCTATAGAAAAGGCAACTGGTGATTACCTTCAGTTTGTGGATGGGGATGATACGTTGGTTCAGACTGCTGTAGAAACCTTAGTGAATGCAATATCTGACTATGATTTTGTAAATTGCATGTATAACAGAATCGACGAAGAAGGAAATCCTGATAAAGAGCAGTATAGCTTTTGCTGCAAAATAATTGATATAGGTTCCTTTGAGGCTACTGCAGCTTTTATCAAGAATGAATTAATGCCATATCATGTGGGTTTTGAGGTTTGGAACAAGCTTTTTAAGACAGATATCATCAAATCAAACAACATCCTATTTAATAGGGATTGTCATATCGGTGAGGATTTGGCATTTAATATGAACTATTCTTTTTATGCAAAGAATATTAATTGCATTGATGATAGACTATATAATTACCGACTTCGCAGCAGCTCTGCTATGACAACAGCTGATAATTTTTCTAAGAATTTTTCAGAACACGTTGCATTAGCAGATGGACTAAAACGAGAATACATTAAATGGCCTGATGCCAAAGAAGATTTTGGATGGCTGTT
>CACYLQ010000240.1 GCA_902775195.1 uncultured Pseudobutyrivibrio sp. | reverse complement strand
GAATCAAAAGCCTAGGCTTTACCACTGAATATAGAAGAATCTGTTTTACAGTGGTAAAGATTTCCAGAAATTACCACTGAATATGGAAGAATCTGATTTACAGTGGTAAAGCTTCTTGGAAATTACCACTGAATATAGAAGAATCTATTTTACAGTGGTAAAGATTCCAAGAAATTACCACTGAATATGGAAGAAGCCGATTTACAGTGGTAAAGATTCCAAGAAATTACCACTGAATATGGAAGAATCTGTTTTACAGTGGTAAAGATACTCAGAAATTACCACTGTATTTACAAGAATTCGGGTTACAGTGGTAAATTCAGGCGCTGCGCCGCCCCAATTACCTACAAAAAAAATAATTAACATTACTTAGGTTGACATGCCTAACCAGAAAACTTAAAATTAAAAGAGTTTTAAGTTAAAAACAAGGAGATGAATATTATGTACAATGATGATTATAAGCGCTGGTTAGCAGCGGATTTAGATGATCCAGATTTAAAGCCAGAACTCGCAAAGATTGAGGGAAATGACGAAGAAATCAAGGATAGATTTGCAGTAGCACTTGCTTTTGGTACTGCTGGTCTTCGTGGTGTACTTGGTGCAGGTACAAATAGAATGAATGTATATGTAGTACGTCAGGCTACACAGGGACTTGCAAACTGGGTTAAGACTCAGGGCGGCAACCAGACAGTTGCTATCAGCTACGATAGCCGTATCAAGAGCGATGTTTTTGCTAAGGCAGCTGCTGGTGTTCTTGCAGCTAACGGTATCAATGTTCGTATTTACGATGCACTTATGCCAGTTCCAGCACTTTCATTTGCTACTAGATACTATAATTGTAATGCAGGTATCATGGTTACAGCTTCACACAACCCTGCTAAATATAATGGATACAAGGCTTACGGTCCAGACGGATGCCAGATGACAGATGATGCAGCAGCTATTGTATATGCTGAGATTCAGAAGACAGATGTCCTCACAGGTGCAAAGGTTATGTCTTTCGCTGAGGGTGTTGAGAAGGGACTTATCAAGTTCGTTGGCGATGATTGCAAGAACGCATTCTACGCAGCAATCGAAGAGCGTCAGCTTTGCAAGACAGCTGGTCTTAAGCTTGTTTACAGCCCACTTAACGGTTCTGGTTTAGTTCCAGTTACACGTGTTCTTAACGATATTGGTATCACAGATATCACAATCGTTCCTGAGCAGGAATATCCAAACGGATACTTCACAACATGCAGCTATCCAAACCCAGAAATCTTCGAGGCACTTGAGCTTGGTCTTGAGCTTGCTAAGAAGGAGGGCGCAGATTTAATGCTTGCTACTGACCCAGATGCAGACCGTGTTGGTATCGCTATGAAGTGTCCAGACGGAAGCTATGAGCTTGTTTCTGGTAACGAGGTTGGTGTACTTCTTCTTGATTACATTGCAGCAGGACGTATCGAAAAGGGCACAATGCCAAAGAACCCTGTAGCAGTTAAGTCAATCGTTTCTACACCACTTGCAGATGCAGTTGCAGAGCACTACGGCGTAGAGCTTCGTTCAGTTCTTACAGGCTTTAAGTGGATTGGTGATCAGATTGCTGGTCTTGAGGCTGATGGAGAAGTAGATAGATTCATCTTCGGTTTCGAGGAGTCTTATGGATACCTTGCTGGTCCTTATGTACGTGATAAGGATGCAGTTATCGGTTCAATGCTTATCTGCGAGATGGCTGCTTACTACCGCAGCATCGGAAGCTCTATCAAGCAGCGTCTTGAGGAGATTTACGCTGAGTACGGCCGTTACCTTAACAAGGTAGATTCATTCGAATTCCCAGGCCTTTCAGGTATGGATACAATGGCAGGCATCATGAGCCAGCTTCGCGAGAACCCACCAAAGGATATCGCAGGCATCGCTGTAACAAAGGTTACAGATTACAAGAACACAGCTGAGACAGGACTTCCTTCAGCAAACGTTCTTATCTATGGTCTTGAGAATGGATGCACAGTTGTTGTTCGTCCTTCAGGTACAGAGCCAAAGATTAAGACTTACTTCACAACAAAGGGTAAGGATCTTGCTGAGGCACAGGCTATGAAGGATAAGCTTGCAGAAGCTCTTAAGCCATTATTTAGCTAAGTACTATGACCACCCAGTTACGCCTACAAGCCTAATGATTTCTCCGCTCGACAACATGTCTCGCTAAAGAAATATTAGAGCTTGTAGACTACAGGGTGGTTTTTTATGTAACAGCAATTTATATACGGAGATAGTTATGAAAGAATTAGATGAGAGATACAGCACAGCGGAGGAGGCTATTATAGGAGCCTTCCTCCTGCTGAGTAAAGAAAAGCAATTCGAAAAAATCACAGTGGCCGATGTGGTCAAGAAATCAGGGGTGGTTCGAAGCACATTTTACAATCATTATGAGAATGTGCCAGCTTTGATTTGCGCTGCAGAAGACAAAACCATAAATGATATTTTTCAATTGATGGAGAGCTTTCATCCAAAGGATGACCATCAGCTGTGTCATTCATATTTTCTGGCGATTTGCAATTACACCAAGGATAATCCCTTTTTAACCAGCATATTGCACAGTCCAAGAGGGGATAGCTTCCTTGAAAAGGCCATGCTTATGTTTCATCGCTATGTTAATAGGGTAAGCGAAACCGATGCCATCATAATTGGCGATAAACAGCGCTTTTCTTATTACATAGCAGCAACAATCGGAATAAATCTTGGTGTCCTCCATAAGTGGACAGCAGAGGATTGCAAAACAGCTCCAGAAGAAATAGCAGATATTTTAACTACCGTCTTCTTAAATGGAGTACTTCCATTTATGGCTAACTAAGCTATTTCCGTTCGTTTGATTTTTCCAGTAGTATTTCTAATAAAAGGCTCAGTCCTAATTACCAGACTAGTGATATGTCGGTAGCTAGGCTGGGCTTTATTATATTTATCAATAAAATCCTGAAGCGTTCTGTTGATATCTGCAGTGGCCATAAGCTTCCTTTGTGCATAATCCATATCTGGATATATGTGTGCAGTAAGACCTGTATTGTTGCCGGATATAATAACCTCAGACACCAAAGGGTTCAAAGCAATTTTATTTTCTATCTCTTCAGGAGAAATGTTTTCCCCATTAGACATAATGATAAGATTTTTGACACGTCCATTGATAAAGAGATAGCCATCTTCATCTATGTAGCCCTTGTCACCAGTGTGCAGCCATCCATCGGTAAATACAGCACGGGTTTCAGATGGCATTTCAAAATAGCCTTTCATAACGCTGGTACCACGCACCATAATTTCGTCATTTTCGATTTTGATTTCGATATTATCCAGTGGCTTTCCAATGGAACCAGGCTTGTGGCAATCAGGAGTGTTGGTGGTGATTACAGGAGAGCATTCCGACATGCCATAGCCTTCTAATATATCAACACCATATTTTTTAAACTCTTCAATATAAAAAGGATCAAGA
>CACYLQ010000239.1 GCA_902775195.1 uncultured Pseudobutyrivibrio sp. | reverse complement strand
GCTGCTATTGGCTTGAACAGTAACATAATCAAACTAATTAAATCAGGTGGGAAGCCGATTTTGCTTGGCGGCTGTTGCTGGATCGGAATAACAGTTGTCTGCCTTTTGATGCAGCATGTAATGGGAATATGGTAAAGACCTGAGTCTGAATAAAGTTCCACATTACGGTTCTCCCTTACAGCACTTGCCGGTGGTTTCATTACAGAGAGTTTTTATAAAACCACAGAATTCCTTCATGATGTCCGTGTTTATTGAATAGTAGTGCCACTTACCTTCTTTCCTGTCTTTAACCAAGCCCGAATCCACAAGTATCTTCATGTGATGAGAGAGAGTCGGCTGTGTAATATCAAACTTTTCAAGAAGCTTACATCCGCATTTCTCCTGATCAGAAAGCATCTTAACTATTTCCATTCTGTTGGGATCTCCAAGAGCCTTACATATCAGCACTTCGTCTAATTTGGTCATAATCTTCTCCTTATATAGATGTTTATCTATGTGTTGATAAAGCATATACATAGATATTCGTCAATGTATTATTTCAAAAAGGAGACAGAGCTTTTAAAACTCTGTCTCCTCCGTGGCAATTTATCTTCGGATATAAACGATAACATTTCTTCCACAATTCATATTTTTTCATAGTTATGGAAATTTTGTTAATATAAAATAACAGAATTTATTTTTAGTCCATCCGTTTCCAGCATTTTTCTTTAAGAAAAGTAGCTATCACATTGATGTCTTCACCTTCATAGTATGCAACCAATAATTTCTTGAACTCCGGCACATCTTTCTCTGGTATGACAAGAAGTCCTTGCCCATGGGATATAAGATAATGATTAGCAAATATTACTGAAGCTCTTTTGTTACCGTCAACGAAGACCTGCGTTTTCATGCAATACATGCATAATTCTATAGCTTTATCTATATCCACCTTATCAGATGATCTTATTTCGTTTATGTTCTCTATAACCATTGACTCTATAGGAATAGGCGGTACATAACTGGTTCCGCCTATGGTTACAGGCACACTCCGTATCTTTCCCCCATAAGAGAAAAATCCTTCATTAACAAGCTTTGCTACATGGCAAAGTAAATGATAATCAGTTTCAGCCTGTATAACATCCTGGTCAAGAATAAACTCCCAAGAATGCTTAAGATTCAGGATTTTTTGCACATCATCTGCTGTCATGCCATTGACGATACCTTTTTCCAATATTTCCTCTGTCTGTGGAAAGGTCGTTGCTACTCCCTCCAACACAGCCTGATCATAGATATTTGATTTCATATTGGCTCTGGCGAAATCCATATTCATAACAACATCTGCAGATAGTTCAGTAGGGCTATATCCAACTTCTGCAAGCTGCTTATCTATTTTTCGAATACTCTTTTTTAATTCTCTGGCTTCTCTAGCGTTCCTAAGAAGCAACTGATACAGATTATCTGAATAAACATCAACATATGTTGATGTAAGTTTTCCATTTACTCTTTTTCTTATATACAAGTATTTGCCACTGGAGTTTTCCTTCACTTCCGGTGAGCCGTCATAAGGTATGAGATTTAGACGGGCCTGAAGGTCAGCTTTATCCTGCAATAGGCTCTTAATTGTTTCCAACTTATTATCCATCGATTTCTCCTTTTAGGGAACCTTTCTAATAGAAATATATCAAAAAGTTCCCTAAAGTTCAAATAAAAAATAGGGAACTTTTTTCGATAATCAGCAAGGAAAGTTCCCTAAAATGTCTCGAAAAGAATTATTACCTCCGACTTAACATCGTCTATAATACTGAAAGTTAATCTATTCAGAAATACTTAAATTTTTTCTTTGTAGCAACTGTTTATAATTATACCTATATCTACCATCCTGTTCAATATTATGTGCATAAAACAAGGGCGTTTTCACGCCCCTGCCTATTGCACTATCAGTTATTCATCTCTCAGGTCTTAGATTATTCCTATTAAGATTTGGACTTTGCTGCTCCTTCCTCTGATCAACTATCGTCTGGCTTTCTCTTAGCTTTTGCAAAATGCTTGTTTTAGCCTTTTCAGCTACCTCAGGCTTCTTGGTCTTATCCCACCATTCCTTGAATGTTCTGAAGGCTTTCGAGACTAGTTTTCCCAGTGTGGTCTTAGGATTTTCGAGTGTTGCGTATCTCATGAATTCCTTTTTCATTTCTGTATTTACCACTGAGTCCACATATTGGTTAACTGTGCTTTCAATGTCCTCCTTCATTTCTTTAGCCGTTCCGTCCAGAGCTTCAATCTGTGTCTCCTTCTCCTGGCACTTATCTTCCAGCTTTTCATATTCTTGCTGCTTTAGCCTTAAGTAGAATTCTTTTGAGAAGTCGCTATTCCTTCCTTTTTCCTTTGGCTTTAAG
>CACYLQ010000238.1 GCA_902775195.1 uncultured Pseudobutyrivibrio sp. | reverse complement strand
ACAGAAGCTTCTGGTGATTTAATCAAGGTTGGTATCATCAACAACGATCCTAACGAGTCTGGTTATCGTACAGCTAACGATGCTGACTTAAAGGCAATGTTCACAAAGGAGAATGGCTATGATGCATCATTCGCATACAGCTTAAAGAACGATGAGCAGATTCAGGCAGCTCAGCAGTTCATCCAGGATGACGTTGATTACTTACTTCTTTCTGCAGCTGATACAGCTGGTTGGGACAGCGTACTTCAGGATGCTAAGGATGCTGGTATTCACGTAATCTTATTTGACCGTACAATCGATGCTGATGAGAGTCTCTATGATGCTTCTATCGTATCTGATATGGACAAGGAAGGTGAGACAGCAGTTAAGTGGCTTGAGGGCCAGGGCTTAGACAGCTACAAGGTTATCCACATTCAGGGTGTTATGGGTTCTGCAGCACAGCAGGGTCGTTCAGGCGCTCTTGATGACAAGGTAGCAGCAGAAAGCAATTGGGAAATCGTAGCACAGCAGACAGCTGAGTGGAACGCAGAGAAGGCACAGCAGATTGTTCAGTCACAGATCGATGCTGGTAAGGACTTCAACGTAATCTACGCTGAGAACGATGATATGGCTAAGGGCGCTGTAGCAGCTCTTGATGCAGCTGGTATCTCACACGGTGTTGGCAAAGACGTAATCGTTATGGGCTTTGACTGCAACAAGTGGGCACTTGAAGAGCTTCTTGCTCAGAACTGGAACTATGATGGACAGTGCAACCCATTCCAGGCTTCATACATTGATGAAATCATCAAGACAATCGAAGGTGGAAGCGCTCCAGCAGAGAAGGTTGTAATCATGGAAGAGAAGGGCTTCGATGCTGAGACAATTACACAGGAAGACGTTGATACATACGGAATCTAATTGTCATTGTAACTATAGTAATTCATGAGGCGCGGATTTCCGCGCCTCTTTCAAAAAAGAGATTAGGGAGATAAGCCGGTGAAAGACAACAGAGTACTTGAAATGCGTGGCATTTGCAAAAGTTTTCCTGGTGTTCGAGCCTTAGCAAATGTGGATTTTTCCTTGAACGAAGGTGAGATTCACGCTTTGATGGGGGAAAATGGTGCGGGAAAATCTACATTAATTAAGGTCCTTACCGGAGTTTACACAAAGGACGAAGGAACTATTAGCTTGAAAGGATTGGGTGAAGTTCAGATTCACTCACCACAGGACGCACAGCGTAGCGGTATCAGTACCGTATATCAGGAAATTACATTGTGTCCAAACCTTACGGTTGCAGAAAATATGTATATTGGACGTACCGAAGGTGCTTTTACAAATTGGAAAAAAATGAATGAGGATGCAGACCGTATATTAAAATCACTTGATATTCCAGCGTCTGCAACACAGCAGTTAGCAAGCTGTTCTATCGCAGTTCAGCAGATGGTTGCCATCGCAAGAGCGGTAGACATGGATTGTAAGGTATTAATCCTTGATGAGCCAACATCATCACTTGATGCACAGGAAGTTGAAAAGCTATTCGGATTAATGCGTGACCTAAAGGCAAGAGGAGTTGGAATCATCTTCGTTACACATTTCCTTGACCAGGTGTATGAGGTATGTGACAAGATTACAGTTCTTCGCGACGGTCAGTTAGTGGGAGAGTACGAAATAAAAGATTTACCTCGTGTTCAGCTGGTAGCAAAGATGCTTGGAAAGGAAATGGATGATCTTTCAGACATTAAGGGCAAGGGCGAGCATGAAACCTACAGCGGAAGTGACGCAGGTGAAACAGTATTTGAGGCAGAGGGCTTGCAGAGCGATGCAGGCATCGAGCCATTTGATTTCTACATTAAAAAGGGTGAAGTTAACGGCTTTATCGGATTGCTTGGATCTGGTAGATCAGAAAGCGTCCGTGCTATCTTTGGTGCCGACAGAGTTCTATCAGGAAAGGTAAAGGTTCACGGCAAGGATGTTAAAATCCAAAAGCCTCTTGATGCAATGAAAAACGGCATTGCATATCTTCCAGAGGATAGAAAGGTTGACGGTATCATTGGAGATTTGTCAGTTAGGGAGAATATTATCTTAGCACTTCAGGTTCTAACTGGATTCTTCAAGCCATTCTCAAAGGCCGAGCAATATAAATTTGCAGATGAATATATTAAAAAACTTAATATCAAGACTGCTTCAGCTGATACACCAATCAAATCTTTATCAGGTGGAAATCAGCAGAAGGTAATCTTAGCTCGTTGGTTGCTTATGCACCCAGAATATCTCATCCTTGACGAACCAACACGTGGTATCGACGTTGGTACAAAGGTAGATATTCAGAAGCTTGTATTGGAGCTTGCTTCAGAGGGTATGAGTGTTACATTCATTTCTTCAGAAACAGACGAAATGCTCCGTACTTGTTCAAGACTTATCGTTCTTCGTGATCGCAAAATCGTTGGCGAGTTAACGGAGGATGATTTGAGCCAGAACAAGATTATGAAAACCATAGCCGGAGGTGAAAGCGAAAATGAGTAAAACAAACAAAGACAACAACTTTTGGCGAAGGCTGATTTCTAATCAGATGTTTATTCCGCTTTTAGCATTAGTGTTACTTGCACTTATAAACCTGTTCCATGACCCAACCTTCTTCAAGGTTACAATGGGACTTAACAACGCAGGCAACCCAGTTTTATCTGGTTACCTTATTACTATTTTGGATTACGGCTCAGAGCTTGCAATCCTTGCAATCGGTATGACACTTGTTACAGCAGCATCTGGCGGACAGGATATTTCCGTTGGTGCAACAATTGCCATCGCAGGCTCAGCAATGCTTAGAGTACTTTGCGGCGGTGTTGCAAGACCTACAGAATTAGCTTCCCCAGTAATCGTAGCATTTTTAGTAGCATGTGTAGTTGGAATGCTTTGCGGATTGTTCAACGGCGTATTGGTAGCCATATTTAAAATTCAGCCAATGATTGCAACATTGATTTTGTTCACAGCTGGACGTTCAATCGCAGCTTGGATTAACAACAATGAGCTTCCAATCGTTCCAGATCCAAAGTTTGCATATTTTGGTGGATTCATTCCAGGAATCCCAATTCCAACAACAGTATTTATTGCAATCGCATGTATTATCATCATTGCATTAGTTCTTAAGTTCACAAACTTAGGACTATACACACAGGCTGTTGGTATCAACGAAAAGTCTTCAAGACTTAACGGTATCAATCCAACAGCAATCAAGGTTTTAGCGTTTGTTATTTTAGGATTGTGTGTTGCTGTAGCAGCATTAATCAAGGTAAGCCGTCTTTCAACAATTAACTATTCAGTAATTGCAAAGGATATCGAAATGGATGCCATCCTTGCAGTTGCCCTTGGTGGTAACTCACTTTCAGGTGGTAAGTTCAATATCTGGGCTTCAGTTTTAGCTGCATACGTCATCCAGTTCTTGACAACAACTCTTTACAAGTTTGAGGTAAGCTCTGATGCACTTGCTGCATACAAGGCAGTTGTAGTTATTATCCTTGTTGTATTCTCAGCTCCAACTGTACGTGATTACCTTGGACAGCTTAGCAAAAAGTTTGTAAACAAGAAGGAGGTGGCATAATGGAAAAGGCAAATAAGGAAAGTATCTTTAAGCGTGTTAGCGATACAAATCTCCTTCTTTCAATCACAATCATAGTATTCGTGCTTATGTATATTGGAGCTGCATTGATCCTTGGTGGAGCCTTCACTAAGCCACAGGCATTCTTCAATATCTTAAATGCAAATGCAGCACTTATCATTACATCCTGTGGCATGAGCCTTGTAATGATAACAGGTGGTATTGATATTTCAATCGGTGGTGTTGTAGCCCTTGTATCAATGTGCTGCGCAGTTTATTTGGATTATCATGATGGTTCAATCTTTGGCTCAGTACTTATCGCTCTTGGAATTGGACTTGCTTATGGAATCGTACAGGGTGTTTTAGTTGCATACTTAGATATCCAGCCATTCATCGTATCTCTTGCAGGTATGTTCTTTGCCAGAGGTATGACAACAATAGTTAACACAGCCCCATTCAACGTTTCAAACGAAAAGTTCGTAGCTTTAAAGCTTACACGTATCAACGTTCCAGGAATGGGTTCAACAAACAAGCTTGG
>CACYLQ010000237.1 GCA_902775195.1 uncultured Pseudobutyrivibrio sp. | reverse complement strand
TGACGCTATGGAAAAGGTTTCTAACGATGGTGTTATCACAATCGAAGAATCTAAGACAATGCAGACAGAGCTTGACCTTGTAGAAGGTATGCAGTTCGATAGAGGATATATCTCAGCTTACATGTGCACAGATATGGACAAGATGGAAGCAAATCTTGATGATCCATACGTTCTTATAACAGACAAGAAGATTTCTAACATCCAGGAGCTTCTTCCAGTGTTAGAGCAGATTGTTCAATCTGGTGCTAGACTTCTTATCATTGCTGAGGATATCGAGGGCGAGGCTCTTACAACACTTATCCTTAACAAGCTTCGTGGAACATTCAATGTAGTTGCTGTTAAGGCTCCAGGATATGGCGACAGACGTAAGGAAATGCTTCAGGATATCGCAATCCTTACAGGTGGTCAGGTAATCTCTGAAGAGGTAGGTCTTGAGCTTAAGGATACTACATTAGAGCAGCTTGGACGCGCTAAGAGTGTTAAGGTAAACAAGGAAAACACAGTTATCGTTGATGGTATGGGCGATAAGGATGCTATCGAGGCTCGTGTTGCTCAGATTCGTGGTCAGATCGATGAGACTACATCTGAATTCGATAAGGAAAAACTTCAGGAAAGACTTGCAAAGCTTGCAGGTGGTGTTGCAGTTATCCGCGTAGGTGCTGCTACAGAAACAGAAATGAAGGAAGCTAAGCTTCGTATGGAGGATGCTCTTAACGCTACTCGTGCAGCTGTTGAGGAAGGTATCATCGCTGGTGGCGGAAGTGCTTACATCCATGTTCAGAAGAAGGTTGCTGAGCTTGCTGATTCACTTACAGGTGATGAGAAGACAGGTGCTAACGTAATCGTTAAGGCTCTTGAGGCTCCACTTTTCTACATCGCTGCAAATGCTGGTCTTGAAGGCTCTGTAATCATTAACAAGGTTCGTGAGTCTGAGGATAGCATTGGTTTCGACGCTTACAACGAGCAGTATGTTGAGATGGTTAAGTCTGGTATCGTAGATCCTGTTAAGGTTACACGTACAGCACTTCAGAACGCTGCATCTGTTGCATCTACACTTCTTACAACAGAGTCAGTTGTTGCTGACATTAAAGACCCTGCTGCTGATGCTGCAGCTGCTGCAGCCGCTGGTGCAGGCATGGGTGGAATGTACTAATTTTCATTAATTAAGGTTCCTTTTCACCGCTGATTATGTTAAAATAATCAGCGGTGTTTTTTATTTTAATTAGAGGTGAAATATGAGCAAAGTAGCTATACTTACAGATAGTAACAGTGGCATTACACAGGCAGAAGCTAAGGAGCTTGGCGTCTATGTTATTCCAATGCCATTTTATATTAACGAACAATTATATTACGAGGATATCGATTTAACTCAAGAGCAGTTTTATGAAAAGCTTACTCAGGGTGGAGAAATCACTACTTCAATGCCAATCACAGGTAATCTTATAGATTTATGGGATAAGCTTTTAGAGGACTACGATCAGGTTGTATACATTCCTATGTCTTCAGGCCTTTCTTCATCTTGTGCTACAGCACAGATGCTTTCAGAGGACTACGATGGCAAGGTTGTAGTTGTAGACAACCAGCGTATTTCTGTTACCCAGAAGCTTTCGGCTTTAGAGGCTAAAAAGCTTGCTGATATTGGAAAGACAGCAGAAGAAATCCGCAATGCTTTAATGGAAATCAAGGCAGCATCAACTATCTACATTACAGTTGATACACTTGAATATCTTAAGAAGGGTGGTCGTCTTACACCTGCAGTTGCAGCTATCGGCTCACTACTTAAGATTAAGCCAGTTCTTTCAATCTATGGAGAAAAGCTAGATAAATTTGCAATGGCCCGCACAATGAAGCAGGCAAAATCTATCATGATAGATGCTTTGAAGAAGGATATGCAAAATGTTCTTCACACAGATAATCTGGATGATGTGATTATCTCAATCGCACATACACAGAACCAGGAAGCAGCAGAAAAGTTCAGAGAAGAGCTTTTAGCTGAATTCCCAGGAAAAGATATCTGGATTGATCCGTTATCACTTTCAGTTTCATGTCACATTGGACCAGGCGCTTTAGCTTGTACAGTGACTAAGAAATTGATTGATATAAATTAAATATTGTTTTTAGGAGGATTGTTATGGTTAAAGCAGTTGTAGGCGCTAATTGGGGCGACGAAGGCAAAGGAAAGATTACCGACATGATGGCAGCTGACGCAGACATCATCGTACGATTTCAGGGAGGTGCTAATGCAGGACACACTATCGTAAACAACTATGGTAAATTCGCACTTCACACATTACCTTCAGGAGTTTTTTATAATCATACAACAAGTATTATTGGAAACGGTGTTGCACTTAACATCCCTGTTCTCATTAACGAGATTAAATCTATAGAGGAGAAAGGGGTTCCAGCTCCAC
>CACYLQ010000236.1 GCA_902775195.1 uncultured Pseudobutyrivibrio sp. | reverse complement strand
TATTTTTATGATTGGCGCAAAAATGATAAAGGCAATCAATGTAAACAGAAGTCCTATTAATGCACCGATTATATCCGCAACTCTTTTAACAAAAGCCTGTCTGTTGTTGGCTATGTGCATACTTGTGGTAAGCACTATGTATTCACCGTAGGTTTCCATGATACGGTTTGGCATAAGTGTGCTGGTTTTCACAAGTGGCATATGAACCGTAAGTCCCTGCTCTACCAATCTGGCTGCAAGACTTTCCTCGCTGGCTCTTGTATTGCCATCCAAGAACACCTCGTCTACGACACTGGTTCTAAGATATTCAAATAATGTGTCCGCATTAGCAACCACAGGGATGCCCTGAATCTGCTGACCTGTCATGTCCTTATCCACAACAGTTACCCCTACTACCTTGTATTCAGGATATGGGCTAAGTGCTATTTCTCTAAGGCACTGCTCCACGTTTGTGGATTCAGCCACTACTATCATGGCTGTCTTGTTGACATCTTTTAGCTTTCTTCTGCGAATAACACGTTTCCAGCAAACTCTGAAAATATATGATATTAGAATCATTCCTATGGCAAAGCATCCGAGAACTGTTCTTGAGTACATGAATGATGTTTTAGACATATACATGTAAAGAAGAACACCTAGAAAATTCACAGCTGCATGCCATATAGTGGAAATTAATTCTTCGTATTTAGTTCTACGCAAAATGCCCTTATAGGTTTCTGTGAAAAAAACACCTGCTAAATCAATAAAAGGCAATAACTTGACTAAATTCTGGTATCCGCTGAACCATTCGAATTTGTCTAAAAAGATAATGCTTCCATTGAATCTTATCATTACCCCAAGGAAAAGTGCTAATTCCGCTGCCAGCAAATCCAAAATGATAAAATCCAGGTGTTTAACCCAAGAGCGTTTTTTCTTTTTATACAACGCTAATCCCCCTATTACTTCCCCATTACTATTTATCTATAATTATAGATTATTGTCGTTTTTATATCCATCATTATTCTTCACACCGTCATAATCCATTTTTCTAGTGTGATATTCGATGTCCTCCAAAAGCTTACGGTTCTTTGCGTACAAATCTCCCATAAGGGCAATCATAAGGCTGATGAATCCCATGATAAGAAGTGTGCAGCCTAAAATAAGTGACTGGATATGTCCAGCTGAATTACCCATTGCTACGAAAACAAGGAATCTAATGATAACACCAAGACCAACGACAAATGGCAAAATAGCAAGCGCGCCAAATGTCTTTAATGGCTGGTACATAAGGTAAGCTCTAAGGATAGTAACCATAGACTTTTTAACATATCCCATCATGCTGTTGAAAAGTCTAGATGGGCGAAGCTCGCCGTTTGTTCTAATAGGTACGCTTGTCTGAGCGATTTTGTTTCTTCCTGCCTGAACGATTGTCTCAAGTGTGTATGTGTAATCGTTAGTAACGTTAAGGCGCATAGCTGCGTCTCTTGAATATGCTCTGAAACCACTTGGAGCATCAGGGATATCTGAGTTGCTGGCCTTTTGTACTACCCAGCTACCAAGATGCTGAAGCTTTTTCTTAAGTGGTGAGAAATGCTCTGTTGCATCGATAGGACGCTCACCGATTACAATATCGGATTTGCCTTCAAGGATTGGGCGAACTAAAAGCTCGATATCATCTGCCACATACTGATTATCTGCATCCGTATTTACGATAATGTCTGCACCGTTTCTAAGACAGGCATCAAGTCCTGCCATGAAACCGTATGCAAGTCCCTTGTTGCGACGGAAGTTAACGATGTGATTTACACCCCATCTCTTGGCAACCTCTACAGTGTCGTCCTTGCTTCCATCATTGATAATTAAATATTCGATTTCATCGATTCCATCTATGTGCTTTGGTAAATCGTTAAGTGCGATTTCAAGTGTTTCAGCTTCGTTATAGCATGGAATTTGAATGATAAGTTTCATAGTTACTCCTTAGTTTTAAATGAATAATCAAATTTTGTAAGTGACAGGTTTGGATTGTAGTAAGGGTCTCCGTTACTATAATAATCCTCCCACTTTGTCATGAAATATTTTGTTTCGGAATCCATTCTGGCTTTCTTCACTGGGTCCTCATGGTCGAGGCCACGGCTAACAGATTCCAAATGGTACCACTCTGAAAATGGTGTATAAACAACCAGCTTGTTTTTGCTTCTAAGCTTAAGGCAATAATCAACATCGTTGAACGCAACTGCCAAAGCTTCATCAAAGCCTCCAACAGCATTATAGCACTCTCTTTTAGTAAGTAGACATGCTCCTGTGACAGCTGATAAATCCTGAACGCAGGTGCTTCTATAGAAGTAGCCTACCTGCTCTCTGCCGCTGCCTAAGAACTGTGAGTTAGCAACGCCGCCAAGTCCAATAATAAGGCCAGCGTGCTGAACTGTGTTGTTTCCATAATATAATCTTGC
>CACYLQ010000235.1:2458-5099 GCA_902775195.1 uncultured Pseudobutyrivibrio sp. | reverse complement strand
ACTAAATATTTTTAATTAGATAATTGACAAATTGTGCCTGGATATGTATTATTCAAATGAATTAGTTAAAATATTTAAAGGTTACATATTGGAGAAGAGACATGAATATTAATGGAAAAGAACTAAAACATGGCATTATCCAAGGTGGAATGGGAATTGGTGTATCCCTTTCTGAGCTTGCAGGTAATGTAGCCAAAGAAGGATGCATGGGTGTTATCAGTTCTGTTAACATAGGCTTTAAGGAGCCTGATTTTCTCAAGAACCCATTTGAAGCTAACATCCGTGCACTGAAAGAGCATATCAAAAAAGCAAAGGAGATTTCTGGTGGCAAGGGCCTTATCGGCGTAAACATCATGGTTGCTGTTAGCCACTACGAGGAGACTGTTAAGGCGGCTATTGCTGCTGGTGCTGATGCAATCATATCTGGCGCAGGGCTTCCTTTAAAGCTGGCGGAGCTTGCCAAAAACACCAATACTCTTTTTGCACCAATCGTTTCCAGTAAAAAGGCTGCGATGCTTTTATGTAAGACATTTTCACAGAAGTCTGGCGTTCTTCCTGACTTCATTGTAATAGAAGGTCACAAGGCTGGCGGGCATTTAGGATTTTCCAGGGAGAACCTTGAAGAAGATACCTGTCAGGAAAATCTGGACATTCTGAAAGAAGTGCTTGAAGCTATAAAGCCTTTCGAGGAAAAGTTCCATAAGAAAATCAGAGTATTCCTTGGTGGTGGCATATTCACTGGAAAAGATATGGCGGACGCTATCAAGGCAGGCGCTGACGGTGTTCAAATCGGCACAAGATTCATCGCCACCGATGAATGCGATGCCTCAGATACCTTTAAACAAGTTATAGTCGATTCCAAGCCTGAGGATATACGAATCATCAAAAGCCCTGTAGGCATGCCAGCAAGAGCTGTATATACCCCACTGCTGCAAAGCCTGGAAAATGGCAAGACCTTCTTTGCCGAGAAATGCAATAACTGCCTAACTGCATGCCCAAAGGGCGATAGAGTACCATACTGTATCAGCCGTGCTCTTATTGCTGCTGTTGAAGGTAATCGTGATGAAGGATTGTTCTTCTGCGGAGAAAACGCATCCAGAGTAAAAGAAATCCTATCTGTAAAAAATCTTATTAATGAACTTCTTAGTGAGTGTAATTCTACATTAGCGACATCTAATCAAATATAATTTTTCAAACGCCCACATTCTTTTATATGATGTGGGCGTTTAATAACAATGATTTCCGCCCTTGTTGGAATGGCTGTTATCGCTCTTCCAACTGGTATAATTACTGCGTCTTATATGAATGATATTGCTAAGAAGAAATCTAAGTATGAGTTGTAAATGCTGATGTGGACTTTTTACGGAAGCGTAGCTCTATTATGTTTGAATAGATTTATTTACATTAAAGCATGCTAATCACTCAGATTTTACGTAGGATTCTAGGCGATGCAAGTTATTATCATATCCTAATATGATATTTCAGCTACTGAAATAGGAAAATTCTACGGCAAAATAGTTTTGATATATGTGATTTCCGTAAATATTCGTCGGGCTCTTAAAATCTACTACGGTACATGTTAATAAAATGCCTGTTGTTCCGTAGTTTATAAGAATTCTAAGGTGAAATATCAATTTCCATGTATTATAGAGTGGCTAGGAATTCATTATGAACACCAAGAACTTCTCTTACTCCATTCCTCTAAAGCCTGTTCTAGCTTCGAAAAATCACAAAAAAAATGTGGGAAGCGTTTGCTTCCCACTCGTTAAAGTTCATCTCTTTACGGATTTACCGAAGGTTAATGGAGACCTTCCTAAGAAAAATCACACCCACAATACTAAGTTTTCATCTGTATATTTTATTTCTCATCCACTACCTGGAACACTAAGAACTTAAGGTAATAGCTTTCATCTGCAGCCCATAGTATTGGGTGGTCTGGTGCCTGAGTACGGAACTCAACCTGACGAAGGCGCTTATGAGCAGCCTTGGCAGCCTGGCCGATTACTTTTATAAATAAATCCTGTGTCATAAAATGTGAGCATGAGCAAGTGGCAAGATAACCGCCATCCTTTACTAGCTTTAAGCCCTTCATGTTAATCTCACGGTAGCCCTTCATGGCATTCTTTGTAGCCTCGCGGGACTTTGTAAATGCTGGTGGATCAAGAATTACTACATCATATTTCTCTCCAGCCTCTGCAAGCTTTGGAAGTTCATCAAGTACGTTGGCCTGCTTGAACTTTACAGTGGAATCTAATCCGTTAAGCTTTGCATTTGCTGTGGCCTGAGATACAGCAAATTCTGATATATCAAGACCTGTTACATCAGCTGCACCTGCGATACCTGCGTTAAGTGCGAAGGTTCCCATGTGAGTAAAGCAATCAAGTACTTTCTTGCCCTTGCACAAACGCTGAATAGCAAGACGATTGTACTTCTGGTCAAGGAAGAAACCTGTCTTTTGGCCATTCACTACATCTACCATGTAATGAACTCCGTTTTCTACTATCTCAACATCGGTATCAAATTCTTCACCGATGAAGCCCTTGTATGGCGCCAAGCCTTCTTTCTTACGAACAGCCGCATCGCTACGCTCGTAAACGCCGCGAATGCTATAGCCATCCTCAGCCATAAGCTTTTTAAGATG
>CACYLQ010000235.1:0-2441 GCA_902775195.1 uncultured Pseudobutyrivibrio sp. | reverse complement strand
CCAAGTGCAAGTGATTCAACCACAAGCACATCAGCATACTTATCAATTACAAGACCAGGCAAGAAATCTGCCTCGCCAAAAATTACTCTACAGCAATTCAAATCCTTCTCTAAGAGCACTGACTTACGATATTCCCAAGCGTTCTTTACACGCATGGCAATGAAATCGTCGTCGATAAGCTGTTCCTTATCGCGGGTCATCATGCGCACTCTTATCTTTGAATTTGTGTTGATGAAGCCGCGGCCCATCATGTAGCCATCAAAGTCGTGGACGATGACAATGTCTCCGTTTTCGAAGGAGCCCATTACTGTATCTATTTCGTTGTCGAATATCCAGGCTCCGCCCGCCTTAATAGTGCGGCCTTCGCCTTTCTTTAATGTTACTATTGCTTCCATAATTTATACTCCGCTTTGATTACATTAGTCACGGGCGAAGACGTCACGAGTGTATACCTTGTCGCGGACGTCGTCGAGGCAAGCGTTGTAGCGGTTGGCGATGATGGCGTTGCTGAGTGCCTTGAACTTGCCAAGGTCATTTACTACGCGTGAGCCGAAGAATGTTGTGCCATCCTCAAGTGTTGGCTCGTAAATGATTACTGTAGCACCCTTTGCCTTTACACGCTTCATTACTCCCTGAATTGATGACTGACGGAAGTTATCTGAATTAGACTTCATTGTAAGTCTGTAAACACCGATTGTTACTTCCTTTTCAGCATCCTTGTTATACTCATTAGAATCACCGTAGCCGTAATAGCCAGCCTTCTTAAGTACCTGGTCAGCGATGAAATCCTTACGTGTTCTATTTGATTCAACGATGGCACGGATAAGCTCCTGTGGAACATCGTTGTAGTTTGCAAGCAACTGCTTTGTATCCTTTGGTAGGCAGTATCCGCCGTAACCAAATGATGGGTTGTTGTACTGGTCTGAGATACGTGGGTCAAGACAAACGCCCTTGATGATTGCCTGTGTATCTAAGCCCTTTGTCTCTGCATAAGTATCAAGCTCGTTGAAGTAGCTGACACGAAGTGCAAGGTATGTGTTAGCGAAAAGCTTTACAGCCTCTGCCTCTGTGAATCCCATTACAAGAGTATCGATGTTCTCTTTGATTGCGCCTTCCTGAAGAAGTGCTGCAAACTCATGAGCTGCCTGTGTAAGCTCTGCATCCTTTTCATCTGTACCAACGATGATACGACTTGGATAAAGATTGTCATATAATGCTCTTGATTCACGAAGGAATTCTGGGCTGAATAAAATCTTTTTAGAGTTGTACTTTTCACGTGTTCTCTTTGTGTAACCTACTGGGATTGTAGATTTGATTACCATGTATGCATCAGGATTTACCTTCTGAACAAGCTCGATAACTGCCTCTACTGCTGATGTATCAAAGTAATCCTTTGAGCTGTCATAGTTTGTAGGTGTTGCAATAATAACGAACTCGGCATCCTTGTATGCGCTTTCACCATCAAGTGTAGCTACAAGGTCAAGCTCCTTGTTTGCAAGAAAATCTTCAATTTCTGGGTCTACGATTGGAGACTTTTTGTTATTGATTAAATCTACTTTTTCTGGAATAACATCTACTGCTACTACGTGGTTGTGCTGTGCTAATAATGTAGCTATAGATAATCCTACGTAGCCTGTGCCGGCTACTGCAATTTTTCTGTTCATTTTCTTACTCCTAGTCCGGACCTGTCCTCTAGTACTCCGTGCTCCCGGAGGCCACCTCCCATTGCAGTCAAGGGAACCTCCCTAAAGGGTCCCTCCTTAACTACATGGGGCCCTCCTCCTCGCGCTTGCCTAGGTTATGCTCAGGTCCTCATCTATAAATAAAATACTATTACAGTTCGATAAAATTAGCCTTTGGCTACTTTACGATTACTCTTCCTTCAGGCGATACCATCCATCGAGGATTGATAGGTTTGGATTGTAGTATGGGTCGCCTTTTTCTAGGATGTCTGGCCAGTATTTTTCTAGCTTTTCTACTTCGGAATTGAAGCGGGCAACCTTTTCGCCTGTGTCTTCGTAGCCACGGGATTTTGATTCGTAGTGGTAAAGCTCTGCGTGTGGATTGTAGACTACAAGGTATCCCTTGTCGCGAACCTTCATGCAGAAGTCCACATCGTTGAATGCAACTGCAAGGTCTTCTGTAAGGCCGCCAACCTCTTCAAATACATCGCGTCTAACCATAAGACATGCGGCTGTAACTGCTGATAGGTCCTGAGTAGTTACGGCTCTGAACATGTAGCCTGGCTCGCTTCGCTCGAGGCCAACAAAGGTGTGGCCAGCGATGCCGCCGATTCCCATTACAACACCTGCATGCTGCACTGTGTTGTCAGGATAATATAAAAGTGCTCCGCAGATACCAACATCTGGACGAAGGCAAACATCAACCATCTCCTTGATACAGGTCTCGTTGATGATTTCTGTGTCGTTATTTAAAAGTAG
>CACYLQ010000234.1 GCA_902775195.1 uncultured Pseudobutyrivibrio sp. | reverse complement strand
ATGAGCTATTCTGAAGGCTGGACAAAGGTTAAATATGGCAAGAAAGAGGGCTATATCAGAACAGACCTTTTACAGTAATTTGAAATAAAATTTGCAAGTTATGGAGACCATGTAATTGGTCTCCATTGTGTTATATTTTAGGAGGATTTGTTTGGAAGAAAACATTAGACTAAATAAGTTTTTAAGTGATGCTGGTGTTTGTAGTAGGCGTTCTGCAGACAAAGCTATCGAAGAGGGAAGAGTTCTTGTTAACGGAGAAATCCCACTTATGGGACAGAGAATATCATCTTCTGATGAAGTAGTGTTTGACGGAAAGCCTGTTTCTAATGCTAATAAAAAGCCTGTGCTTATTGCCTATAACAAACCAGTTGGTATCGTTTGTACTGCCGAAAAAAAGGAGAAGAACAATATCGTAGATCATATTGGATATCCTGAAAGAATATATCCTATAGGACGTCTGGATAAGGATAGCAATGGATTAATTCTTCTTACTAATCAGGGCGATTTAGTTAATAAAATCATGCGAGCTGTTAATGCTCATGAAAAGGAATATATAGTTTCTGTTGATAAAGAAATAGACAAAGATTTCATAAAGAAAATGTCTGATGGTGTTTACCTTGATGAGCTTGAGGTAACAACTAGAAAATGCAAGGTAAAGAAGCTATCTAAATACGAATTCAATATAATTCTAACCCAAGGTTTAAATAGACAAATTAGAAGAATGTGTCAGATGCTAGGCTACAAGGTAAAGACTCTTAACTTTAAATAAAATGCTAGAAGGTTCAAAGAACTAAAAATAAGAGGAAGAATAATGGAATTAAAAGAATATAAAGAGCTAATCGATACTATCGATTACCACATGAATCGTTACTATAATCAAAACGAGCCAGAGATATCTGATTATGATTACGACCAGCTTATGCTAAAGCTAAAAGCAGCTGAAAAGGAGCATCCTGAGTGGGTTACACCAGATTCTCCATCTCAGAAAATCGGTGGAGTTGCTATGCGTGAGGCTGGTGTTAAGGTAACTCATGACGTGCCTATGCTATCAATTGAGGATGTGTTTGATAAGGCTGATGTAGTAGCCTGGGTTGATAAGGTAAAGGCCGTACATTCAGACGCTAAATTTTCCGTTGAAGCCAAAATCGATGGACTTAGCATGACTCTTAGATACGAAAAGGATTCAATGGGAAAGCTTAAGCTTAGTCTTGCTGAAACTAGAGGAGATGGCCTTATAGGTGAAGATGTTACTGCAAACGCCCTTGTTATTCCAGATGTTAAACAATATCTTGATTTACCTTATGAAAATCTTCAGCTTCGTGGTGAAGTTTATATGTCCCATGAGGATTTTGACAGATTTAATAGCGAACAGGAATTAAAGGGAGCAAAGCTTGCAGCTAATCCTAGAAATCTTGCCGCTGGTACTTTAAGACAGCTTGATGCAAACATCACAAAGGAACGTGGCCTTAAGATGTTTGTTTTTAACGTACAGCAGGGACCAGAGGAGCTTACAGTTAGCCACTGCGATGGAATGGATTTACTTACAGATGCAGGAGTACCAACAGTATTTCATAAAAAATGTACCACAGCTGAGGAAATCCTTGGGGTTATAGACGAAATAGGAGAGCTTAGAGGCACATTACCATTTGATATAGATGGAGCAGTAGTTAAAATCGATCAGGTAGCATACAGAAATGATTTTTCTACCAGCGCGAAATATACAAATGGACATATTGCATACAAGTATCCACCAGAGGAAAAGGAAACAAAGCTACTTGATGTAGAATTATCTGTTGGCAGAACTGGTAGAGTAAATCCTACAGCTATTTTCGAACCAATTCGTTTATGCGGTACAACTGTTAGCCGTGCTACCTTGCATAATCAGGATTTTATTGATGATTTGGATATTGGAATTGGTGATACTATCGTAGTTTATAAATCTGGCGAAATTATTCCAAAGGTAAAAGAGGTCCTTCATTCAAAGAGACCTGATGGAGTTAGCACATACAAAATCCCAAATGTATGCCCTGTATGTGGGGGCGTTGTTTCCAGAGATGCTGATACAGCTGATATGAAGTGTACAAATCCTAGCTGTCCAGCGCAGCTAGTGAGACATATCATTAACTTCGTATCAAGGGATGCAATGGATATAAAAGGCTTTGGCGATGTTTATGTTGAGGATTTGGTTCAACAGGGATACATTAAGGATATAGCCGATGTATTCTATTTAAATAACTATCGCGATGAGTTGGTTGAAAAGGGAATTATCGGTAAAGTAAAGAATACAGATAAGCTTTTAGGTGTAATTGAGGCAGCTAAGGCTAACGATGCATATAGATTGTTTACAGGCTTTGGAATCCCAAATGTTGGTAAGGCCGCAGCCAAGACATTATTAGCTCAATTTAAGGATATCGAAAAGATTATGGAGCTTACCGTAGATGAGCTTACACAGGTTAATGATATTGGTGAAATCAGTGCCAAATCAATCTATGAATACCTACATAATCCTGTGAATATCGATATTATAAACCGACTAAAATCAGCCGGTGTTAACATGGTTGAGGAAGAAAAGGAAGGGGCTACAGATAAGCTTGCTGGACTTACATTTGTTATTACAGGAACTCTTCCTAATATGGGCAGAAAAGAAGCTCAGGAATTAATCGAGCTTAACGGTGGTAAATGCTCAGGCTCTGTTTCTAAAAAGACTAACTATCTGGTAGCTGGAGAAGCTGCTGGAAGCAAACTTGACAAAGCAAATGCACTTGGCGTTACCGTTCTTGATGAAGAGGGCTTACTTGCCTTAATAAATTAGCAATTTTACATTTTTAATCCATAAAATACACACAGTTGTAGTTTATACTAACCTTATTATGGAAAATGGGCGAAAAATTCTAATTAAAAACATGCTAATACTCCCATTACTAATCATGCTTTTATTCATTTTGCTGATTACGTATGGGGGCAGTTGGCTCACAACGTCTGAAGTTCATGATATCAGCTGTTTAGATGATGGCTGGTCTATTTCTTATGGAGATAAAACAGTCACCAATGTAAATCTTTTAAATTATCAAATTGGTAAAACAAAAAAGGGAGATGTAATTACACTCAAAAATACCGTATTTGCAAAATCTCCTGAATATACACTGATGTTTAAGAGCTTTTTGACATCAGTGGATGTATATATGGATGGCAGATTATTA
>CACYLQ010000233.1 GCA_902775195.1 uncultured Pseudobutyrivibrio sp. | reverse complement strand
GAGTCTTCTGGAAGCAGAATGAATAACATGGCAACAATTGTTATTCCTACATCAGGTGGTAATACAATTGGTGTAAAGTCTATTGATGTTACTACACATGCTATTGTAAATGGTAAGTCGTTGCTTAGCTTTAACTATGTAAATCTTAGCAATAAAAATATTACAGATGCAGTTCTTACTATAGAAGGTAATGTTTCTTCAAACAGCAAGAAGATTAAGTTAGATACAATCTATGCTGGTAAGAGCTATGCACACGACTATTATGTTACTTTTACAAAGGCTGGTAACCAGGAAATAAATGTAAAGCTTAGCTATACAGACGTTGATGGAGAAGCTGTTGAAACTGATTTAGGAAATTACAGCGTAACTGTTAGCCAGGAAAGCACTGGAACAGCAACAGTAGTTCCAAGTAAAATTCTTACATGGGTAGGCCGCGTTGTAGCTGTATTCGCAGGTCTTGCTGTTGTATTTGTAGTTGTAGTTTATGTAAAAAAGAGATAGTCATTTTTAGGGAGCAAATATATGAAAATCGCTATGATAGGCCATAAAAGAATTCCTTCAAGAGAAGGTGGTGTAGAAATTGTTGTAGAAGAACTTGCAACAAAAATGGTTCAAGAGGGACATGATGTATATGTTTATAACAGGGCTGGTCATCATGTTTCAGGTGCAGAAAATGATGTGAAAATCGGAAAAATGTATCGTGGTGTTCATATCATCACAATACCTACATCTGCAAAGAAAAGCTTAAATGCAACTGTATATTCAATACTTGCTACATTGCACGCAGTTTTCCATCATTATGATGTAATTCATTACCATGCGTCAGGTTCATGCGCGATGCTTTGGCTTCCTCATTTGTTAGGAATTCATACAGTGGCTACTATCCACGGAATTGATAGCCAAAGAGCTAAATGGGGTGGATTCGCTACAAAGTATCTTGAGTTCGGAGAAAAATGTGCAGCAAAATATGCTGACGAGCTTATTGTTCTTTCAGAAGGTAATAAGCAGTATTTTAAAGATACTTACGGACGTGAAGCAACTCTTATCCCAAATGGTGTTGCAAAGCCAGAAATTCTTGAAGCTAATATTATTACTGAAAAATTTGGTCTTGAAAAGGATGAATATATTTTATTCCTTGCCAGAATAGTTCCTGAAAAGGGATTACATTATCTGATCAAGGCTTACAAACAAATTCATACAGATAAGAAGCTTGTTATAGTTGGTGGAACTAGTCATAGTGATGACTATGTTTCTAAGATAAAACGTGCCGCTAGGGAAGATGATAGAATTATGTTATTGGGCTTCCAGCAGGGCAAGGTTCTCGAGGAACTATATTCAAACGCTTATCTTTATGTCCTTCCAAGCGATGTGGAAGGAATGCCAATATCACTGTTAGAGGCAATGAGCTATGGTAACTGCTGCTTAGTAAGTGATATTAATGAAACAGCTGGTGTGGTTAGAGACAAGGGAATCACATTTAAGCAAGGGGATGTCGAGGATTTAAAAGAAAAACTCACACAGTTGCTTGATGATAAACTTGAAGTTCATGAATTTAAGAATCAGGCTGCTGATTATGTACTTAAAAGATACAATTGGGACGATGTGGTGGCACGTACTATTAAGCTATATTCTGGAGCCTTAAACACATTATAAAGAGATTATGAGAAAAATTGCTATTATTGCTCCGTGTATTCTTCCGGTTCCAGCCCTTATGGGAGGAGCCGTTGAAGAATTAGTCACAACAATATTAAATCAAAATGAAATATCAAAGGATTTTTTGATTGATTTATATACGATTGAAAATGAGTCGTATGACCAAAGCCTATACAATAACACTAACATAATTCCTGTTTCTGCTAATCGTTTTCTTACTTCATGTGATGGAATTATGGATAGTATGTATAGGCATTTTCTTAATGATTTCAGTGCTAAAAGATTCCTAGATAAAACAATTATTAAAAATTTCACAGATAGATTAAAAATCGACAATGATGGTTATTATGCAGTGATAGTTGAAAATCAAATGTCTACAGCTTGTGAGCTAATACGAACATTAGGGCAAGACAGAGATTTTCCAGTTTATTTTCACATGCATAATGATGTTGATATATATAGGTCTCCAGAAGAGATTAGATATCTTACAGCTGCAGGAGTTCAGTTTTTGTGTGTAAGCAAATATATTACCAGCCAAATATTAAAATATGCTCCAAAAGCAGTTTGCTATGTATTGTATAACGGCGTAGATTTTGATAATTATTCTACAACTACAAAACAGCCTACCGATGAGGTTAAGTTTTTGTATGCTGGGAGGGTAATACCAGATAAAGGTGTATTAGAGCTTGCCAAAGCATTCAATAAATCTTTGGCTGCAAACGATACCCCTATTTCTTTAGATATAGTAGGCTTTTCAGGGCTGGATGCAGGCTATGAAAAGCAGGTTAAG
>CACYLQ010000232.1 GCA_902775195.1 uncultured Pseudobutyrivibrio sp. | reverse complement strand
AGCATATCCTGGTACAAATCCATTGTTTTTACCATGTCCTTAGCAGAAATAGCGTTAAGCATATCAAAAATTTTGGTTTCCACCTTGGCTATACATATAGCATTAACATCATCAATGGTAATCTGATTTCTATCTCCTACGTATGTAATAAGCTTTTCTAACTCCCTGGACATGTTATCCATTGATTCATGGGTCATATTTAAGAACTGACTCCAGGCATCCTTTTTCATCTGTTTGCCAGCCGCATTTAGCTGAACACCTACCCACTTGGCAAGAACAGCCTCATTTGGCATATTGATTTCTATATCCCTGCCAACGGCCTTAGCGGCCTTGTATAGCTTTCCTCTCTTATCTGCAGTTGGCTCTACAAAAATAAATACTGTAAATTCAGGAATTGTAGAAAGATAATTACCTAAATCCTCAGGCATCTTTTTTCCAAAGCCACTGTTTTCTATAAGAATCACTCTATGCTCAGCAAAAAAAGGCATCGTCTCTGCCTGATCTATAATTTGAGCAGTGTTGATACCATTGTCCTGATACTTAGAGAAATTCATATTATCGCCTTCGTTAACAAGAGCTGCAATGAGCTTGTTCTTGTATTGAAGCTTAAGATAATCTTCCTCTCCATATATTAAATATAAATTTTGAAATTGTCCTTTTGCTATATCTTCATCTATACGTCTCATAGATTAAAGTATAGCTTAAATTCAGACGTTCTACTAGTGAATTTTTCAAGGAAATAGTTAGACTTCGGCATCGAAATTCATGCCTGCCAGTAAGCCTGCATCCGCCTCTTTTCTGTTTTTCTGATATGGATTATCTTCATTTGGATATGCGATTTTAGTTGATGTGGTACCGCCAGAAACATAGGTCTTACCACATTCAGGACATACAGCCGTATGTATTGCAACAGACGCCTGCAAAACCTTTCCCCCGGCTTCTTTAGCCTTACCATAAGCATTACTTACATGTTCCTGCTCATGGCCTCTAACTCTGGCAGCAGCTGCTTCTGGCGCAATGTGAGCAGCAGATTTAAATGAAACCTGCTCATCAGAGCCGTCCTGGTATGTACGGCTTGCACATGTTGCGCACTCCACCAGACCAGCAGCAATAGCCTGCCTGCGATTAGTGTATTTGGCCGCCTGGGCCTCAGTTCCACCATTAGCGACTATCTCACGGCCTAATGAACTAAGGGGCTTAAAGTTGTAGCCACCGCTAATACCATTATTCAGATTACTAATCCCCATACCCTGCATAAGCACCTCCAAAAGCCTGTGCCTATAGATAGTATTATATTATCACCTAATTACGAAATAACTATGAACAACACATTTATTTGAAAATTACAGTTCATTATTAAACTCTGGAATAAAGCTTTCCTTCGCTACTGTTCTGTCCTGTATAAATGCGTTTTCTACCCCTATAGACAGTGCATAATCTATCAGGCTATCATATTCACGCTTTGTAACTCTGCGGTTTAATTCAGGGTATTTTGAAGCTATTTGAGGCATAGGTGTGTACTGGCTCATCATGCTGATATAGATGTTATCCCCGTATGTTTCATATAGATATTTAATGACAGCTTTAGCATCCTTTACATGTCCTGGTAGCAATAACTGACGTACAATTACTCCAGATTGAATAAAGCCATTATCATCAAATACTGGAGTGCCGCACTGCCTTACCATTTCTGCTATGGCTTCTTTTGCGACCTCAGGATAATCTGCGGCATGAGAATATTTTGCTGCAAGGCTAGAATCCATGTATTTAAAATCTGGCAGATACGTATTTACGATACCTTCCAGCTGCTTTAGACTTTCTGCCTTCTCATAACCACTTGTATTATAAATGATTGGTATTTCAAGCCCATTTGCTCTTGCGATTTTAACAGATTCAACAATCTCGGGAATGTAATGAGTTCCTGTGACAAGATTGATGTTATTAGCCCCCTGCTTTTGTAAATCCAGATATATATCAGCTAGCTTATCTACTGTAACTTCTTTTCCGACCTGACCATGACTTATTTTTTCATTCTGACAAAAAACGCAGTGAAGGCTGCATCCTGAAAAGAATACAGCCCCACTGCCTTTAGTACCAGAAATGCATGGCTCTTCCCAAAAGTGTAAAGCCGCTCTGGCTATCTTCACCTTGTTATAAACCTGACATATGCCAAGATTAGTGGTTCTGTCTACACCACAGTTTCTTGGGCAAAGCATACATTTCGAATTCATTTATTAGTTACGACCCTTTGTCTTAATCTCGTTTACGATAAGCTCTACAAACTCGTCAAACTTAACTGTTGTAGTGCCCTGCTCGCCGTGAAGTCTGTATGAAACAGTGCCCTCAGCCTCTTCATTCTTACCAAGAACTGCAAGGTAAGGAACCTTCTGAATCTGAGCTTCACGCATCTTGTAACCAAGCTTCTCTGAACGTGTATCAAACTCAACACGAACATCTGCATCA
>CACYLQ010000231.1 GCA_902775195.1 uncultured Pseudobutyrivibrio sp. | reverse complement strand
AGGAAACCAAGAAATTTGATGAGACCTGTATGAATATCTACAATGTGTTCATGAAGCTTGGCGTCGAGCCAGATATCATTTCATCTGACATGGATTGGAACGACTACAAAATCATCTGCGCACCTATGCTTTACGTCCTTCACGACGGTGTTGGTGAAAAGATTGCAGATTTCGTAAGAAACGGTGGTCAGTTTATGAGCACATATTTCACCGGATATGTTAACAAGGATTTGCTTGCAAACCTGGGTGGATTCCCGGGTGATGGACTGTCCGAAGTATTCGGCCTTCGCTCTGAGGAAATCGATACACTCTATCCTGATGACAGGAACAGTATCAGCATCATCGACAGAGCTGGCAAGCCTTCTCATTCAATTGAGGTTAGGGATTATCAGGAATTGCTTAGAGATGTCACTGCCGATGTTTTGGCCAGATATGATGGAGATTATGTTGCTGGCAAGCCTGCCATTACACGCAACAACTACGGTGATGGACGTGCTTACTACGTGGCATGCCGCACAAAGCAGGAAGACATTGAATTCATTTATCGTGAGATGTTGGAGCATGCACATATCGCATATACGAAGTTGCCAGCAGGAATTGAAAAGCACACTCGCTACGCTGAAGACTGTGCGTACGACTTCTACCTTAACTGCACAACCGAGGACGCCACCGTATCCGGCGTAACTGGTACTAACCTCCTTAATGGAGATAACGTGACTGGTTCGCTGTCGCTCAAGGGATATGGGGTAGCTGTTATAAAAAGATAAAATAAAGCCACTCAGTAGGCTTGTAGCCGTAACTGAGTGGCTTTTTTATATTCTTATAATCTACATATTACGGTTGAGCGACACCACGAGCACGTCGTCGCTATCTTCGTCGGCTACCAGATAGTCGGTGATTTCCACACGGCGAAGCATGCCGTCGTCCCCTTTTTGGATAACGCGGATTTCCACCTTGTCTGTTCCATTTTCGTATTCCTTCAGAAGATTTTCCCTTGAAAATGTATTTTTAAAAAGCTCTCTGTCCATTTCGTGCATGGTGCTGGCGCCCGATTCGATGAGCTCGTCAAAGCTGCCGGCCACATCACATTTGGTAGATGTAAAATCCTTGTAGGTCAAAAAACTATAGGTGTTCTTAGTCAAGTTGCCCAGTATCATCAGTGGATACTGCTTGAACAATGTCTGCGTAAGTAATTTTTGAATACTAATACTATTTTTCTTATTATCTGCTCCCATGATTCTTGCTCCCCTAAATACGTTGTGCAAGAAATACTATACTGCTTCTTTGGGAAAAATGCAAAGAATTTAGGTTGTGGGCAATCTGTTACGGTCACAAGCAAAATTATTCTACGCTCGGCTAGGATGCCTCGCTTAAGAATAATTTTACTTGTTACCTACAGATTGTTCGCTACGTTATTTTAATGCCTGGGCGATGTCGGCGACGAGGTCGGCGGAGTCTTCCAAACCACATGATACGCGGATGAGGCCTGCTGGGATGCCGGCTGCTTCTAGCTGTTCATCACTCATCTGGCGATGTGTTGATGTAGCTGGGTTTAGGCAGCAAGATCTTGCGTCAGCTACGTGTGTTTCGATTGCAATGAGCTTAAGCTTTTTCATAAAGCTTTCTGCTGCTGCACGACCGCCTTCAAGCTCGAAGGATACTACGCCGCAGCCTCCCTTTGGAAGGTACTTCTGAGCGATTTCATAGTACTCATCTCCTTCAAGACCTGGGTATGTAACCTTCTTAACCTGTGGCTGCTCGCTTAAGAACTTAGCAACAGCTAATCCGTTTTCAACGTGTCGAGGCATGCGCACGTGAAGTGATTCCAAGCCAAGATTTAAAAGGAATGCATTCTGTGGTGACTGGATGCATCCAAAATCACGCATAAGCTGTGATGTACACTTTGTAATGAACGCGCCTTCCTTGCCGAATTTCTCAGCATAAGTGATTCCATGGTAGCTTTCATCTGGAGTGCAAAGTCCTGGGAATTTGTCAGCGTGAGCCATCCAGTCGAAGTTGCCTGAATCTACAATACATCCACCTACTGCAGCGCCATGACCGTCCATGTATTTTGTAGTTGAATGTGTAACGATATCTGCTCCCCATTCAATTGGTCGGCAGTTTACAGGTGTTGGGAATGTATTATCAACGATAAGAGGTACACCGTGTTCATGTGCAACCTTAGCAAACTTTTCAATATCAAGCACTGTAAGAGCTGGATTAGCAATAGTCTCCCCAAATACTGCTCTGGTGTTGTCCTTGAATGCAGCGTTAAGCTCTTCTTCAGATGCCTTTGGAGATACAAAGGTCACATCTACGCCCATCTTTCTCATGGTAACTTCGATAAGGTTGAAGGTACCGCCGTAGATAGATGATGATGCAACGATGTGGCTACCGCATTCGCAGATATTGAAAAGTGCAAAGAAGTTTGCAGCCTGTCCGCTGGATGTAAGCATTGCAGCGCTACCACCCTCAAGAGC
>CACYLQ010000230.1 GCA_902775195.1 uncultured Pseudobutyrivibrio sp. | reverse complement strand
ACCAATACAATAATCAAATTTGATTTTGTCATCTAAAAAAGCATCCAGTATACCTGCACCATAAGCGCATTTCATTCCACCGCCTTCAACGACAAGTCCTATTTTACTCATTTTTCAACAACCTTCTCTACTTAAACAACACGTTCTCTTAATATTAAGTAATTACCGCTGGCTTTTCAATGTTCAAATTGAAAAAGTTGTATATTCATGCTAATGACTTTAAATATATGTTATCACATAAATATATAGAAATTTTTGCTCATCTACTCATTAGGCGCTTCCCCTAAATTATCCTATTCAAACCTCATATCTACAAAGTTTTCAAACCTAGGTAATCTAAAACTAAGATGTCCGTACTGTTTTGCTCCAACAATACCACTTTCAATAAGTCTTTTCCTATAAGTTGTGAAAGTATTTGATGTCATATTAAGAGCGACACGAATCTCATCAATCTTTACGGAGTTAGAGTCAGAGTCTCGTAATAAATCATTCATTGCTATTATTACCTTTTTATCTAGTTCAGATAATTCATCCCAGATTTTCTCATACGCTAATTCTGATAGTGTAATATCCACTTGCTGATAAACATCTTCCCAATTCACATCATTCTCATTTTCAGAAGTACATAAGGCTTTCCACGTATAATAACCGATAGTCTGAAATGCCAATGAATATCCTCTAGTATATTTTGCTAGTTCCATAGCTTTTTCTCTACTAAGCTTAAGTACTCTCTCATAATCAGCACAAATAGCAGTGATATTCAATTCATCTAATTCCTTTAATTGAGCCCTATATAAGAATGTTAATGATTTTTCATTCTTAATCTTTTTTATATTTTCTAATAGGCCTGTCATTAATACATATATATCATAGTTTGCTCCTGCATAAGAAGAAAGCGCATGGGAAAATCTAGCCACATCATTTCCATAAGTTACCTCATCTATTGTAACTAACAATTTCTTTCCACTCTTTTTAAGTGCTTCAAGCATCATCTTCAAAGCATCCTCTTCATTTGATGCTACGAGATTTGCATTTTCTATCTGAACTCCAATGCCAAGTACAGAAAAGTCCAATTTGGCTTTTATAAAAATTGCTTTTATTTCAGGTAATAAATATAATTGTCTTGCTAATGAATCTATAAGATTACTCTTTGGATTCAAATCAATAGTAATCCATTCATCTAATGCATTAATTCTATTCCTGATATCTCCTAAAATTACTGTTTTGCCGGAACCCCTAACGCCAGTAATAAATATTCCTCTATATGTAGGAGTTTTCATGATAAAATTATTAACTATGTCATTTGTAGCCATAGTTCTTTCTATGAATTGCGGTGGAATAAAACTGAATTGTAAAGTATACGGATTATCTAAAATATTAAACTTTGCCATACAATCCTCCTATAATCTTATAAATATCTTACCACAACTTTCCACAACTTTCCACAACTCTAATTTTCTTCCACAACTTTCCACAACTTTATTTTTCTTCCACAACTTTCCACAACTCCTAAGTAGATTTACTCACAACTAACAAAAAAGCTTGCTGGAACTTTAGCGGTTCCAGCAAGCTTTTATACTGCTTTGGTTATATTTTTATAATTATGCCATAAGCATTCTAAACATCTCAATTACCTGCTCCTTTGTAGCCTCGCGTGGGTTACCTGGGTAGCAAGCATCGTTAAGAGCATCTGTTGCAAGCTGCTCTAAATCTTCTTCCTTAATCTTATCAAGAGTTGTTGGGATTCCAACATCCTCAGATAACTTCTTTACAGCTGCAATAGCTGCATCACGATATTCCTCCTGAGTCATGTTATCAACGCCTTCAACTCCCATGGCTCTAGCTACCTCACGGAGTCTCTCACCTGTGTACTCACGGTTAAACTCCATAGAGATTGGAAGGAACATAGCGCATGCAACACCGTGTGGTGTATCGTAATGTGCTGAAAGTGTGTGAGCCATTGCATGGTCAATACCAAGACCTACATTTGAAAATCCCATACCAGCAATGTACTGACCAAGAGCCATTCCCTCGCGGCCCTCTTTCTTATTCTCTACTGCATCACGGAGATTCTTAGAGATAAGACGGATAGCTTCAAGATGGAACATATCTGTCATCTCCCATGCAGCCTTTGTTGTATATCCTTCGATTGCGTGTGTAAGGGCATCCATACCTGTAGCTGCTGTAAGGCCCTTTGGCATTGAAGACATCATCTCTGGGTCCACAACTGCAACGATAGGCATATCATGTGTATCAACACATACAAACTTTCTTTCCTTTTCTACATCAGTGATTACATAATTGATTGTAACCTCTGCTGCTGTACCAGCTGTTGTTGGAACTGCAATAATAGGTACACATGGATTCTTTGTAGGTGCAACACCTTCAAGTGAACGAACATCAGCAAACTCTGGGTTTGTGATGATGATACCAATTGCCTTTGATGTGTCCATAGAAGAACCACCACCGATTGCTACGATGCAGTCAGCACCAGACTTCTTG
>CACYLQ010000229.1 GCA_902775195.1 uncultured Pseudobutyrivibrio sp. | reverse complement strand
TTCCATGACCACAGTTATGGATTCAGACCTAATAGATGTGCACAGCAAGCAATCCTAACAGCACTCGATATGATGAATGATGGTAATGACTGGATTGTAGACATTGACTTGGAAAAGTTCTTTGACACAGTTAATCACGATAAACTTATGACTATCGTAGGTAGAACCATAAAAGATGGAGATGTTATTTCCATCGTTAGAAAATACTTAGTCAGTGGAATCATGATTGATGATGAGTACGAGGACTCCATTGTGGGAACACCACAAGGAGGAAATCTCTCGCCATTATTGGCAAACATCATGCTGAATGAACTTGATGTGGGAACACCACAAGGAGGAAATCTCTCGCCATTATTGGCAAACATCATGCTGAATGAACTTGATAAGGAAATGGAAAAGCGAGGGCTTAACTTTGTAAGATACGCAGATGATTGTATCATTATGGTTGGTAGTGAAATGTCTGCTAATAGAGTCATGAGAAATATCTCTAGATTCATTGAGGAGAAACTAGGTCTCAAGGTCAACATGACCAAGAGTAAAGTGGACAAACCAAGTGGATTAAAATACCTTGGATTTGGATTCTACTTTGACTCAAGAGCACATCAGTTTAAGGCGAAACCACATGCAAAATCAGTAGCGAAGTTTAAGAAGAGAATGAAAGAACTCACTTGCCGTAGTTGGGGCGTCAGCAACAGCTATAAAGTAGAGAAACTCAATCAACTTATCAGAGGTTGGATTAACTACTTTAAGATTGGAAGCATGAAGAAACTTTGCAAGATATTGGATGGAAGCATTAGATATAGGCTTCGTATGTGTATTTGGAAACATTGGAAAACTCCACAGAATCGTATAAAGAATTTGATGAAGCTTGGAGTTGATAAAGACACGGCTTGGAGGACAGCCTATACGGGCAAGAGGATAGCTTACGTATGTCAACGAAGAGTAATGAACTTTGCGATAAACAAAGAAAGACTAACCCGCTTTGGATTAGTCTCAATGTTAGATTACTACACCGAAAGGTGTGTTACTTGTTAAGTTGATTGAACCGCCGTATACGGAACCGTACGTACGGTGGTGTGAGAGGTCGGGAGATTATTAGAATCTCCCTCCTACTCGATTGCAAGGCTTTTTATTATAATTAAATGCTGAGGGCAGATTATTTAGTACATTAGATAGAAGGTGAGGAGAATAATGATAGTTGGAGTAATCTTTGAAATTCTGTTTCTATTTATATTTTTGTGCGTTCCAGCAATACTTTCTTTATACAATTTAATTGGGATGTTTCATGAGTGGAAGAAAAAGATACTTAGAAACATATTGTGGTTAATGACCTTTGTCTTAGGAGAGTTGTTTACTTTTTGGCTTTTCGAGTGGGGCAATGTTTGTTTTGGTTCGTTATGGAGTGATCAGTTATATAATGCTCAGCGTCATCAGCCTATATGGAGCGGTGGGGTTGTGTCAGTGGCTGTAATATCTCTTGCAGGAGTTGTTGGAGCAAGCATTTTAATTGCCAGAAACGTTAATAAGTTACCACCTTTAATTTCGGTATTGTGTATATCCTCTATGTACCTGACATTGGCGCTTCAAGTGGTTTGGAGTATACAGTGTCTTCCTGTAGCAATAGATTTTTTCCCATATTTAGCTGTTCCAGTAAATCTTTTCTTTATCGCATATACGATAATTATCGAAAAGATAAATGAGTGGGACGAGAATCAACATCATCAGGATGCTGATTTTGGAAAAAACGATTTTATTAGGAGTATCAACAGTTGTCTCATAGACTCTAGTAAATGGCCTGTTTTTGCACTGATATTAGCTTTACCTTTACTTGGTGTTTTTCTAATTATATTAGTATTGTTTGGGCAGGAACCAAATTCAATTATCAAGGCTTGGACCGAGACTAGTGACTGGACATTTTCATTGAGGGAGGGGCCTCAGAATCTGTATTACGACGAGCATTATCTTTGCACCGTTGCAGCCGGAGGACATAAGAAAGTGGTAAAGCCACTTAGAATGGGTGAGCGTCACGGCCATCCTGTCATTGTAAATAGGCAGCTTCTTATTGCAAATGCATTTGAAAATGTATTAGAGGAAAGAACGCCTAAGTTTCATAGAGCTGTGCGAAACTTCTATGATAAATACGGCTTCCCAATAGCAGATTATATTAGAACAAATAAAGTGGCTTGCGATATAACTTACTTTATCATGAAGCCTTTGGAATGGATATTTTTGATAGTGCTATATCTGGTGGATGCAAATCCAGAAGATAGAATCGCAGTTCAGTACATGCCAAGGAAAGATTGATAGGAATTTATATTGACATTTAATAATTCAAGCCGTACTCTAATAGTCGCTGAAATAATAATGCAGCAAAATTCATAGATTTAGGTAGGTTAATAATATGAATATTAAATCAATTATAAAAGAGCTTGTGGTGCTTACATTCGCCACAATTATCATTGGTGCAGCGGTATTCTTTTTCCTAATGCCAAGTCACGCATCAGTAAGTAGTATATCTGGTTTGGCCATTGTTTTGACTAATTTCATGCCATATTCGGTTTCTCAGATAACAATGGTGTTTAACGTAGTTTTACTCATAATAGGTTTCATTACCTGCGGAACAGAATTTGGGTATAAGACAGTTTATACTTCAATCTTACTACCAATAATAATTGGTGTTTTTGAGAAGGCTTTGCCAAATTATAAATCCCTCACAGGGGATGCCGCACTTGATGTTGTTTGCTACATATTTACAATCAGTGCAGGTTCAGCAATTCTTTTCAATAGAAATGCATCATCAGGCGGATTAGACATCGTTGGAAAGATATTAAATAAATATCTTCGTATTGATATAGGAA
>CACYLQ010000228.1 GCA_902775195.1 uncultured Pseudobutyrivibrio sp. | reverse complement strand
AAATCCTTGAAGCTGGCATCAAAATATACGAATCGACCAATCATCAATGTAAGGAAATATGTGATGAACATATCGTAGTTGTTATCCTCGTAGATAAATTTGATATAGCAGAAGATAACAATCATATATATCATTCCTGTAAGTCGGATGGATGCCATTTCACTTTTGTCCAGTCTCTTCAGCCTTATAAGGACATGATCTAAAAATGTGTTAAGCAGTATTGAGATTATCATGAATACTAGGAGCAGATAATCCTTGTAATCACTCCAGAATTCATAGAAGGCGCCTGATGTCACAAATCTGTTTATCAGATAGTACACCGCCATAAATCCGATGATGCTACCGCCTGAAAAGATTAGCTCGTAAAATCTTTCTGATAGTGAGAAGAATTCGTGCTGAATCTTCAGCTCTCCTTCGAATGTTTTGTTAGCAAATACAAAAAATATTCCGTAAACCACTGCCAGTAATAGCATTGCTAAAATCAAAAATAGTATGCAATCTGGCATGGTAAAATAATGTTTAGCATATTCTGAGTATGACATTTCAGGCCTCCCTTAATCGCAAAAAATATGGAGCAGATAACCTGCTCCATACGATTTTACATTTCTATTATTTTATTTTCAACATTAGATTGCATATCTAAGCTCATCATCAAAATCAAGGATTTCAAGATCTACTCCATTGTAGTCTTCTTCTATATATGAATACTTATGAGCATCTTCTACGTAGATTAATTCATCACTAAGTAATTCTCTTGCTTCCTTTCTTAACTGAAACAAGCTTATGAACTCTGTTGCAAATAAAACAAGTGCTGCTGCAATTACTACTGCCATTTTTATTTCCTCCTATAAACTGTTCTCGTTAATTGTTAAGTACAGTATACAGAATGATATGTCACACTAATGGCACACTAAATCAGCTGTTTTGATGTTTGCTACTTTTATTAAATCTGCAGGGGCAAGCTCTATCTGAAAGCCTACTTTACCAGCGCTTACGAATACTTTATCGTAGCCTGTTGCGGTTTCATGGATAAATGTTGGAAACTGCTTTTTCATTCCAACTGGTGAGCAGCCACCGTGAACATAGCCTGTTAAGCCTAACAAATCCTTTTGCTTAATCATGGCAATGGACTTTTCTCCTGCGGCCTTGGCTGCCTTTTTAAGGTCAAGCTCCTCAACTACCGGAACTACAAATACATAGTAGGCTCCAGTTTTACCCTGAGTTACCAGTGTTTTAAATACCTTTTCAGCTGGCTCGCCTAATACGCCAGCGATCTCCTCGCCAGTCATTGTTGCATCTGGCTCGTAAGAATGGCTCTCATATGAAATCTTCTTTGCGTCAAGTACACGCATTACATTTGTTTTATCATTGTTCTTCATAAATCTACACTTCCTTTACAACTGTAAAATCCAGTAAACTACTATCATTAAAGCTAAGTATACTATATTTAACACTGTAAAAATCCCAATATATTTCTGTGGCTTAGCCCCATCTATATAGCTATATTGCTTGAAGGAAATCAGGCTAGCCATGGAAGCAATCAACGTTCCCATTCCGCCTAAGTTTGTTCCGATGATAATCTTTTGCAAATCATCTGCAAAGCCTGAGCACAAAATGGCTGCTGGTACGTTGCTTATAAACTGGCTAAGAACAATAGATACTCCCACCTCATTAATCTTTATAAGAGATTCCAGAACTTGGCTGAATTCTGGAATTCGTTTAATATTTCCTATAAAAATGAATAGAAAAATGAAGGTGAACAACAGTGAATAATCAGGCTTTCTTAGTACATTTCTATCAAATGCTATTACGGCAATAAGGACTATTACTAATCCTACTGGATATGGGACTAATCTTGCTACTACAAATAGTGAAATGATAAATGCTGCGATGTATAGACCGATAAGTCTATTCTCTCTTTTGGTTCTATCGTAGCTTTTTCTATCGTTATCCTTTAAGGTGACCTTTGCATCTTTTACAAAAATCAATGCGCTAATTATCAGCAGTAGTGCTGAGCACAAGCTATATGGTAGCATCAGCTTTATAAATGCCGCCATGCTCATGCCTGACAGTGAATACAAATACAAATTCTGAGGATTACCAAGGGGTGTAAGCATACTTCCTAAATTAGCAGCTAATGTCTCCAACACAATCACAATAATATACAAATCTTTTCTATTTGATATTGAAAGTGTGATTATTGAAAATGGCACGAAGGTTAGCAGCGCTACATCATTTGTGATAAACATGCTTGAGAAAAAGCACAGCCCTATAAGAATCAACACCACACCTCTTATCGTGCTCGTCCTTCCGACTAAAAGCTCCCCCAGCTGTCTAAATACAGAAAGCTTCTGAAGCCCTGCCATGGTTATCATAAGCATCAACAGTATGCTTAGGGTCCTAAAATCTATATATCCCAAATAGCTTTTTGACGGATGTACCACAAATGCTGACGCCACCGCCAGCACACCTGCCACGCAAAGAACTATTTCGTTTTTAATAAAATGTTTTACTGCCTCCATTTTAACGACCTTTCATTATTTCAAACTTCATTTATTATAAACAATGAAAAGGCTA
>CACYLQ010000227.1 GCA_902775195.1 uncultured Pseudobutyrivibrio sp. | reverse complement strand
TGTTCCCTGATGTGGATTCAATTAGGGATTATTGTGAGGTAAACGACCAGGAGCTAGAAATTTTGGAAGGTCCAGCCAGACCAATCGTTTTGTTAAAACGTATATACGATAATAAAAAGAAGCTGGCAGATAATGTGTGTCTAACCAGCCCATCTATAGGAGCAATGCTTCCTTGTAATCCAGTACAGATATTATTGGCAGAGATTCTTGGACCAATCATTATGACCAGTGGAAATGCCAGTGGAGATGTGCTTGAAACAGATGATGATAAGATGCTTAATTGGCTGAAGGAAAGAGCAGCATCAAAGGAGTTAGGAGATATTCCAATAGGAATCCTTAGTCACAATAGAAGAATTCTTCGCCCAATGGATGATTCAGTAATGAAGGTGGTTTGCGGTAGACAGCAGTTTATAAGACGTGCAAGAGGCTATGTTCCAAACCCGATCAGTGTGGATATCTCGGGTGAATTATTTGCGGCAGGTGGAGATCTGAAATCCAGCTTTTGCTATGTGAAAAATGGATTAGCCTATGTGAGCCAGTATTTAGGTGATATGGAATCCGTTAGCTGTCAGCATTTCTATCAGAATGAAAAGGCAGCCATGGAGCGTATATTTGGATTTGCGCCAGATGTTATGGCTGTAGATAAGCACCCTGGATATTTCAGCAGAAGAGTAGGTGAAGAGGCAGCAGCAAGCAATAATCTAAAGGCTACTGAAATCCAGCATCACAAGGCCCATGTGGCAGCGGTTATTGCGGAGCATAAGCTTAAAGGACCAGTACTTGGATTCGCTTTTGATGGTACGGGCTATGGTGATGACGGCAGCATTTGGGGAAGTGAAACCTTTCTTTGGGATGGCATTTCTCAAATGAATAGAATCGCTCATCTAAAGCCTATGAAGCTTATCGGAGGAGACGAAGGCGCTAAAAACTGTGATACCATATTAAAGGGAATGCTTCACAACTATGGCATGCAGCCTACAGATGAGGGTTCTATGGAACAGCAGCTTATAAAGGCGGCCATCGATAACAACATAAACACAGTTATATCCACATCCATGGGAAGACTGTTTGATGCTGTGTCGGCCCTTCTTGATATATGTCACTACAATTCCTACGAGGGACAGGCACCAATAGAGCTTGAAAACATAGCCACATTAACTGATGAGGTATATCCACTTACAATAGATGAAGGTGGGGATACCAAAAAACTCTTTGAGGATATCGTATATGCGATATCAAATGGAGTAGATAAGAGCCAATTGGCAAGAGGCTTTATTGTTGCAGTATCAGATTATATTGTAAAAATAGCCCAAAGTAATAAAGACAAATTAGATGATAAAAAACAGATAGCCTTAGCAGGCGGAACCTTCCTTAATCGCATACTTTTGGAGGATGTAATAGGAAAGCTTGAAAAGGCTGGATTTAATGTATATACTGCCGAACAGCTCCCACCTGGAGATGGTGGCATTTGTTTAGGTCAGGCCTACCTACTTTCAAGGTAAGTCTGCCCAATATTTTGTACAATATAAAGGTTTGGATTGTGCTAAACTAGTAGCAGTAAGTTAGTTATAAGAGGTAATGATTATGTGTGTAGCAATACCAGGATTAGTTAAAAAGAAAAAAGATGGAAAGGTCACTGTAGATTTCAACGGTAACGAGGTTGAAGCATACGCAGGTCTTGTTAATGTCAACGAAGGAGATTACGCATTAGTACATGCAGGTTGTGTTATCCAGACATTAAAGAAGGATGAAGCTGAGGAAATATTAGAGCTCATGGGAGGCCTTGAGGGCTAATGGAAATCACAGAGATTGTAGACTTTTTACGAAATTACGATGGTAGAAAAATCCGTCTTATGGAAGTGTGCGGTAGTCACACTCATGCCATTGCAAAGCATGGTATTAGGGATTTGCTATCACCTAACATAGAGCTGTTGTCAGGACCTGGTTGTCCTGTTTGTGTTACTCCAACAGCCTACATTGATAAATTAATAGAACTTAGTCTTGAAGAGGGCACAACAGTTGCCACCTTCGGAGATTTGCTTAGAGTACCAGGTTCCAAGGAAAGCCTTAACGAGGCAAAGGGACGTGGCGGCTCTGTTGAAATGGTTTATTCACCTATGGATGTGTTAGGCCTTGCAAAGGAACATCCAGATAGAAATTACGTGTTTGCTGCGGTTGGTTTCGAAACAACAGCCCCAGTTTACACATTACTTTTAGATAATGCTCAGGCAATGAATCTTACAAACATTCGCATTCTTACAGCACTTAAAACAATGCCAGGTGCTATTTCTTATTTGTGCGACCACGGTGCAGCCATTGATGGATTTATTGCCCCAGGTCACGTAAGTGCTGTTACAGGAGCAGATTATTTTAACGACTTAGCTGACAAATATCAGATACCATTTGCAGTTTCAGGCTTTGGTGATCAGGAGCTTGTTATTGCAATCTACGGCTTGGTTCAGATGATTATTAAGAATCAGCCACAGGTTAAGAATTACTATACATCAGTTGTAGATGCAGGTCAGAACGATATCATCACAGCGCAGCTTAACAAATACTTTGCGCCAGCTGATGTAGTATGGCGAGGCATGGGCGTTATCCCAGGCTCCGGTTT
>CACYLQ010000226.1 GCA_902775195.1 uncultured Pseudobutyrivibrio sp. | reverse complement strand
TTCAGGTTAAACTGCTTAACGATTACATCAAGGTCTTGTGCAACCTTTTGGCTATCGTTAGCCATTCCAGCTACATCGCTCATCATTTCTGAAGATTCAGAGATAGTATCTGTTACTTCTGAAGATGAAGTAGCTGTTTCAGTAGCTGATTCTGCAATTGAAGCAACTGCTGCGCTAACCTGCTCCATAGATTCTGATATATAGTCTACCATATCTGATATCTGATTTGCCAATCCACCGAAGGTATTTGCATCTTCGCCGTACTGCTGGCCAATTGAAATGAACTTCTGGTAATCAGGAGTTACATTGTTTTCCATGAAATCAACAAGCTCTAAAGCTGCACTCTTAAGCTTATCAAAGGCCTTTTGGATTTCATCTACAGTGTTTTGAATCTCTGAAACAGCATCCTGCGTCTCGACAGCAAGATTGTTTATTTCGCTAGCAACAACTGCGAAGCCTCTACCATGTTCACCAGCTCTTGCAGCCTCGATACTTGCATTAAGTGAAAGAAGGTTAATCTGTGATGCAATATCTGAAATGGAATCTGCCAAGGTTCCAATCTTTTCTACAACCTTTGCCTGCTCTGCAGCTTCCTCTAATTCCTCGCCACGCTGCTTTGAAATTCGAAGAGCTTCTTCTGAGCTTTCACGTCCATCTCTTTCAATATCAGCAGCTCTCTTTGTAATTTCCACAACCGCTTCCTTAGTCTTCTTTGTTTCCTCAGCAAGCTTTTCAACAGATGTATTAACCTCACTGGCTGAAGCTGAAACCTGTTCAGTGGCAGCACCAGTGTTAGTCATTGCATCATTAACTCTAGACATTGTACTTGCAACTTCTTCAAATCGAGCCATTAAATCTGTTGCTGTAGATGAAAGCTGACTTGAAGAATATGAAACCTTCTCGCTACCCTGACCAATATTTCTAATAACATCTGCGTTATTCTCATACATGACATTTAATGCAGATGACATAGCGCCGATTTCATCAGAACGATTTACTTTAAGAGGATCAATAGTAAAATCACCCTCTGCTAATCTTTCAGCAAACTTCTGAACCTTAATAACAGCAGATGCCATTCCTGAAGCCTGTAAGATGATAATTAAAGCACAAACAACAATACCTATAATACAGCCAATAACAGAAATTCTAATCATTCTGTTTACACCTGCATAAACTTCTGTTTCAAGAATGGTAAGCCCCATCTTCCATCCCAATCCAGGAAGTGTGTTCCAATATAATAATCTGTTATCACCTTCAAATGTGAAAATACCCTGACCAGATTCTTCGCCTTGAATTCTTCCAATATAATCTCCCAACTCAGTTGATTGAGAAATATTCATTCCATCCTGAGCTGCTGTTGGAAATGCTGGATGATAAACATAATTTCCTGCACTATCTATAAGCCATATTGTTCCAGATTGACCTACTCTAACTTCTGAAAGAGTTGCCTGAACATCTGATAACTGAAGATCGACTGTTACGCAGCCTAAGAAATTACCTGATGTATCAATGATTGGCGCTGAGCAGCTGGCCATCATAAGACCTGTTGTTTCATCATAATAAGGGTCTGTGATTACAGCCTGTACATCAGCCTGGCTTTTGGCATTGGTATAATATTCCTGAGTAAAATAATCATACTCAGCATTAGAATAATCCCAAAGTACGCTCATAGAACCAGCCCATGTACCGTCACTGTTCATATCCTTCATCCAATATGGACCATAGTATCTTTGCTCTGGGTCGTACACATTTGGTTCGAACCAGATACCTGCCCCCAAAACAGCATCATTCTGCGTTACCATATTTCTAATCATTACATCGAAATTATCATAGGAAGCAGTCTGATAGCATCCCGCAACTGCATTTGCAAAAGTTTCGGCCTGCATCTTAATCTCGTCCATCCCCCCATCGATGGAATTGATGTTTTCACCTAACGTAGCAAACATCTTTTCTTCAGTAGTTGTTGTAATTACCCCCCTACTGATGTTTGTAATTGTTATTGCGATAACTACAATAGCAAGTAAAACGATAGGAAGAATTGTAACAATAAGTTTCCATTTGATAGACATTCCTTTTCTAGTACTCATGATACCCCTCCAATTATACTGTTAACGTGATAACACTATTTTACCATCATAATAGTCGCCATACTGTAGGTATCACAGTTTTTTTATACACTTTTCACAAACAATCCATGAACTAAAAAACGTGGGAATTATTTCCCACGTCTTCCTGATTCTATTAATTCTTTTTCAAATGCTTCAGGGTTCTTTAGATAATAGTCCTGATGCTCTTCTTCTGCCTCATAAAAGGATTTGAATGGTTCTAAAGCAATGCAAGCCTTTTTGCCAGCTGATGCTTCTAGTTCAGCTATCTTAGCTTCTGCCATTTCCTTTTCTTTTTCATTCTGGTAATAAATAGCTAATGTATAAGAAAAACCCTTATCTATAAACTGACCTTCTCCATCAAATGGGTCCACGTTAGCCAAATATATATCTAGCAGCTTGTCATAGCCTACATTCTTTTCATCATATTCTAAAGCTATAGTTTCGCGATGCCCTGTACGTTGTGCCTTAACATCCTCATAGGTAGGATTTGGCTCATCTCCACCTGAATA
>CACYLQ010000225.1 GCA_902775195.1 uncultured Pseudobutyrivibrio sp. | reverse complement strand
GATTCGTAGTCTCTTTGGAAGCTGTTCTTGTCTCCGCCCCACACACAGATTTTTCCTACCTGGTGCTTGCGAATCATCGCTATAAGCTCTGTCATAACATCCTCGTAGGTTGGGGCAAATTCCAAATCCTCATCAGTAAGTCCCGTAAGCTCTGTAATAAGTGGTGGAAGCTTATGACCAGGACGAAGCCTTACAGTTGAATAAAATCTGTCCAGCTCCTCATGAGCAGGATTTGTGATAATGACTCCAACTGAAATCACGTCCTCGATGGATGTCTTTTTGTATCTTGCACTAAGATATTCCGCATCCAGGAAGGCCTGATTTTTGCCTTTGTAGCCTGCAGGCGCTGTCTGACTAGGGCCTTTTACTTTTTTAGTTCCATTATTTACTGTTGCCAAATTTCTTCTCCGTATAAATTGTTTTACTTAATTTAAATCTTATCATGTTTTTAATTTACCAACAACCTTGGATAAATAACCCCACAAAACCTTCAAACTTGAGTTATAAAACGTCACAATTATTTCATAATTAAGATGTATAATAACTTTTACAAGTGGTAGTATGCGTTCCACTGAAAGGAGTCATTATGGCTGATATAGGTATTAAAAATAATCTGCACATAGAAAATTCTGCACCTGCTAAGGCTGTTCAACCAGCCCAGCAGTCTAGCTCACCAAAAGCTACACCGGAGGCTAGCAGAAGGACTCCAGAAATTTCAAATGATATTTTATCTGATGAATATGGCCCTGTTGTTGCCGAGTCAAAGGATGGTGACACTGTCCGTGTAAAGCGTGATGAGGATGAGGGCAATAACATTCACGAAATACTTCAGGAAGAAATTGAAAGACTTTCAGAGCAAAGCTCTTATGAAAAACCTGATTACGAAGTACATTCTGCTATCACCCAAGTTCAGAAAAACAACTGGGACATTTCTTCTGAATCCATGGATGTAACCTCTTACGCCAGCTACAGCGATTCAGAACTAAAGCTGCTTTATCTGAAGGGTGATATTTCCCAGATTGATTACAACCAGGAAATGAATGCAAGAACCGCCAGAAGGGAAAGCGAAACTGCTGAAGCTAAAACCTTTAATAATGATGTAATGTCAAGCATATCTAAGCTTTCACAGGTTGAAAGGGATTCAAGCACTGTAAATGCTTTGGAAAACGGTGAAACCTCCCCTACTATTCCAGATGAAGTTCGCATCCAGGCTTTACAGAATTTTGACATCGTTTAAGTTCAGATTATCCGTGGCTAACAAGCACAGTAACATCAGCTTGTTGGCCACTTTTTTTATGCTCTGTTGCTTTGTATTTTATTGTATTTAGATAAATACATTGAATTATGTTTTTATTTGCGTACATTGTTAATTTTTTATCAGTCTTATGCTATAGTTTAAATAGACTAGTGTGTTAGTTATATCTAACTGTCCGTGATATTTCTGACACAACCCCACTAGTTAGACCAAAATAACATTTGTTAATAAAGAAAGGGAAAATCAGATGGCAAATCACGATTTCGAACAGTGGAACGGTTTCGTAGGCCGCGTTTGGAAAGACAACGTTGACGTACGTGACTTCATTCAGAACAACTACACTCCATATGATGGAGACGAGTCATTTTTAGCAGGTCCTACAGACGCTACTAACACTCTTTGGGGCAAGCTTCAGGAGCTTCAGGCAGCTGAGCGTGCTAAGGGTGGCGTTTTAGACATGGAAACAGAGGTTGTTTCTTCACTTACTTCTTACGGCCCTGGCTACATTTCAGACGAGACAAAGGATCTTGAGCAGATCGTTGGTCTTCAGACAGATAAGCCACTTAAGAGAGCATTCATGCCTTACGGTGGTATCAAGATGGCTGAGCAGTCTTGCAAGATGTACGGCTATGAGCCAAGCGAGAAGCTTCACGAAATCTTTACAAAATATCATAAGACACATAACCAGGGTGTATTCGATATCTACACTCCTGAGATTTTAAAGGCAACACAAACCGTCAGGGTATGAGACGTTACGACTTCCAGCTTCGTGAGGAAATCACAGACCAGATCAATGCTCTTAAGGGCATGAAGGAAATGGCTGCTTCTTACGGCTTCGATATTTCTAAGCCAGCTGCTAACGCTAAGGAAGCTGCTCAGTGGTTATACTTCGGTTACCTTGCAGCTATCAAGACTCAGAACGGTGCTGCTATGTCAGTTGGTCGTGTATCTACATTCCTTGATATCTACATGACACGTGACCTTGCTAACGGTGTTATCACAGAGGCTGAGGCACAGGAAATCATCGATCACTTCACAATGAAGTGCCGTATGGTTAAGTTCGCTCGTATCGAGTCTTACAACCAGTTATTCTCAGGTGATCCAGTTTGGGCTACTCTTGAGGTTGGTGGTATCGGTCTTGACGGACGTCACCAGGTTACAAAGACATGTTTCAGATTCCTTCACACACTTGAGAACATGGGACCTTCACCAGAGCCAAACCTTACAGTTATGTACTCTAGCCGTCTTCCTGAGTCATTCAAGAAGTACGCTGCTAAGATTTCTGTAAACACATCTTCTATCCAGTACGAGAACGATGATGTTATGAGAGTTACATGGGGCGATGATTACTCAATCTGCTGCTGTGTATCTGCTACAGAGACAGGTAAGGAGCTTCAGTTCTTCGGTGCTCGTGCAAACCTTGCTAAGTGTCTTCTTTACGCTATCAACGGTGGTGTTGATGAGAAGACTCATGATCAGGTTGGTCCTGAGTACACACCTATCACATCTGAGATCCTTGACTACGATGAGGTTATGCACAAGTTCGATCAGATGATGGATTGGTTAGCTCACATGTATGTTGGAGCACTTAACATGATCCACTACATGCACGATAAGTACTACTATGAGGTTTGCCAGATGGCCCTTATCGATACACACGTACGTCGTTCATTTGCTACAGGTATCGCTGGATTCTCACACTGTGTAGATTCACTTTCAGCTATCAAGTACGCAAAGGTTAAGGCTATCCGTGATGAGGACGGAATCACAAAGGATTTCGAAATCGAAGGTGACTTCCCACGTTACGGTAACGATGATGACAGAGCTGATGAGATCGCTGTATGGCTTCTTAGAACATTCATGAGCAAGCTTCGTCACATCCACACATACAGAGATTCAGAGCCTACAACATCTATCCTTACAATTACTTCAAACGTAGTTTATGGTAAGGCTACAGGTGCTCTTCCAGACGGAAGACCAGCAGGCGAGCCACTTTCACCAGGTGCTAACCCAGCATACGGTGCAGAGAAGAGCGGTCTTGTTGCATCACTTAACTCAGTTGCTAAGCTTCCATACGAAGAGGCACTTGATGGTATTTCAAATACACAGACAATCAACCCAGGTGCTCTTGGACACTCAGAGGAAGAGCGTGTTAACAACCTTGTTAACGTTCTTGACGGATACTTCGATCAGGGTGCTCATCACCTTAACGTTAACGTATTTGGTAAAGAAAAGCTTATCGATGCTATGGAGCATCCAGAGAAGCCAGAGTACGCTAACTTTACAATCCGTGTATCTGGATACGCTGTTAAGTTCATCGACTTAACAAAAGAGCAGCAGCTTGACGTTATCGCACGTACATGCCACGAGGCACTTTAATATCTTTTAATTAGAACTATTTTGGTTCCCCTCTGAAAGCCTTCCCCCTCTGGGGGAAGGTGGCCCGTAGGGCCGGATGAGGGGATTTTTTTATGAGGTAGATTTATGAGTGAAATTATAGGATACATTAATAAATTTGAAAGCTTCGGTGCCGTAGATGGTCCTGGAGTTAGATTTTTGATTTTCTTAAATGGATGTAAGATGCGCTGTGCATTCTGCCACAATCCTGAGACTTGGGCTGAGCACCAGGGTGATGAATACACTGCAGACCAGGTGTTAGAGAAAGCACTTCGTTTTAAGCCATACTGGAAGAAAGACGGTGGTATCACAGTCAGTGGTGGAGAGCCTCTTCTTCAGATTGATTTTGTATTAGATTTATTTAAGAAAGCCAAAGCTAAGGGTATCAGCACTTGTATTGATACCGCAGGTCAACCTTTCACTCACGAAGAGCCTTTCTATAGCAAATGGAAGGAGCTTATGAGTGTTACAGACACTGTAATGCTTGATATCAAAAACATCGACCCTGAGGAGCATAAAAAGCTTACAGGTGTAGATAACGCCAATATCCTTGAAATGGCAAAAGAGATTTCTGATATGGGTATTACTCTTTGGATTCGCCACGTACTTGTACCTGGCGGAAGCGACAATGATGATTTGTTGCATCGTACTAGAGAGTTCATTGATACTCTTAAGACTGTAGAGCGTGTAGAGGTTCTTCCTTACCACAGCCTTGGTGTTCCTAAATACGCAGAGCTTGGTATTCCATACCGCCTTGAAGGTGTTGAATCTCCAACAGCTGAACGTATTCAGAATGCAAAAGAAATACTTGGTTGTAAATAAAAATGAGCCAACAGGCAAATTTAAACCTGTTGGCTCTGTTTTTTTATTTTTACTTACTCTGCTCTGCAAGCCAGTTCCACATATTTACTCCATCCTCTTCGCATTCATTGTTGAAGAAGTAAATCCATGACCAGTGGCCCATGTAC
>CACYLQ010000224.1 GCA_902775195.1 uncultured Pseudobutyrivibrio sp. | reverse complement strand
TTTTGATGATTTAAAGGCAGAGCTTGATAGGGATGATTTTGAATATGTTGTTCCCGATTTTCGACTGAACAAAAAGCTAGAACAGCTAAAGGCTTTGCCTGAAGCTATGAAAGATAAAGTTGAGTTTTTATGCAACGAATGTTGTTCCTTCGGCTGTACCGATAGAAAAGCATGCTATGAGAATGTCAGCAGAAAGAGCCTTGGAGAGGACTGTGAGGACCGCAAGAGGCTATCGCTTCTCGGACGCCATGGAAAATCCCGGCTTTATAAGTGTGGAAGATATCAAAAATATTTATATGCCCGCAGGCTTTTCCAACTTCAAAATCGAGGGGCGCAGCTTAGGTAGTGCAATAGTATTAGAATTCATCCTGTACTATATGGTGAAGCCTGAATATCAGTTAAGAGTAAGAGAAGAAATATATCTAGACAGTACATTAGATTTATTCTAATTATAATTCCAAGAGATTAAAGACCTAGTGCTATATGCATTAGGTCTTTTTTGATAAGTTGTCTTGATATCACAACATTCTGCAAATCGAAAATAAATTATCGTAAAACGATAATTTATTGTTGCAAATCATAATGGATAGTGCTATAACATTAATAAAGAGATGTACAGAAAAAGAAAAGTGGTAATAAATTATATTGGAGGCAAAAAAATGGAATTAAAGGCATTGGAGAAATGGTTAAAATTAATATTAATCGGAGTAGGAATATGTGGATTGATCATATACTTCATGATATTTCCATCATTAGGAGAAAGTTTTGCTTATGATAATCCTGAATATAGCTACTGCTATTGGCCATGGCTTATCTTTCTATGGGTGAGCGGAATTCCATGCTACGTTGTATTGGCGTTAGGCTGGAAGATTTCTACGAACATCGGCAAGGACAATTCGTTTTCAGATAGTAATGCGTTATATTTTAAATGGATTTCCTGGTTTGCAGCAGGTGACGCGGCATATTTCTTTATAGGAAATGTTGTTTTGCTTTTGCTAAGCATGAGCCACCCAGGGATTACGCTTTGTTCAATGATTGTTTCATTCGTGGGAATTTCAATTGCTGTTGGTGCAGCAGTGTTATCACATCTTGTAAAGAATGCGGCAGATATGAAGGCTGAGAACGATTTAACCATATAGAAAGCTAAGGTGAAAATATGATTGTAATAAATTTGGATGTAATGATGGCTAAGCGGAAGATTGGCTTGGCAGAGCTGGCAGGCAAGGTTGGAATCACAAACGCCAATCTTTCAATATTAAAAAATAACAAGGCTAAGGCGGTAAGGCTTGAGACGTTAGATGCAATCTGCAAGGCGCTAGAGTGTCAGCCAGGAGATATATTAGAATATGTTGAAAATCCGGAGGAAGAATAGTTATGGACAACACAATTGTAAAAGGTAAATCTGTAGAAGAAGTGCAGATGGCAAAGGGAGATGGGGAAGCCTTCGCAAAATATGGTTTATTATCGTTGATTTTTACTATCGTATATACGATATGTTTATACAGAAATAGGATGAGCATTACTTATCCAATATTTATGGCTATCACTATGGGCTTGATTGCACTAGTTAGAAAGAGTGACAATCTACCATTTCTAAGGGATAGAAAAGGCAAGTTTGGTATGAATTTGTTTTTCGTGGTATCACTTATGCTACTTGCTATTTCCAAGTGTATGTTCACAAGCCATAGTCTTCAGAACCTTAGTGGCCTTGCCATTTTCTTGCTTTTCATGTCGTTTATCATGCAGCTTTATGTGGATACAACTGGCTGGGATATAGCAGGGTGGATTGGAGGAATCTTTTTTACAATGGTTCGCCCAATAGAATATCTTCCATGGCCTTTTAAGGATTTTGCCGCATGGGTTAAGGCTAAAGGCAGCGAAACAAGCAAAGAAAAGAAAAGCGCATTTATGGCTGTGGGACTTGGTATAGTTATTGCTATTCCACTGCTTGCAGTAGTAATAAGCTTGCTTATTTCAGCAGATGCAGTGTTTAGCCGCGTCCTTGAAAGAGCATTCAGTGAGATTCATCTTCCTGATAATATTTGGGATATTGTTGGTGTTGCTTTCACTCTATTCTATGGATTTGTATGTGCATATATAATTCCTAATTCCTTGAGCAAGAAGAAACTTAGCATCAGCCCAGCAAAGCAAGGGAATAATAATCCACTTATTGCAATCACATTTACAATCATTCTTGGAATAGTATATCTGTTCTTTTGCTTAATTCAGGTGCTTTTCCTGTTTACAGACAGCATGAAGCTTCCTACTGGCTACACCTATGCCGAGTACGCACACGAAGGTTTCTATCAGCTACTTGCAGTATGTTTGATAAATGTGGCACTTGTGCTGGTTTGCTCTAGATTGTTTACAAAAAACACAGTGCTTACAATCATCCTAACAGTGATTGGTGCTTGCACATACATAATGATTGCATCATCTGCTTTGAGAATGGTTCTCTACATCGGCGTGTACCAGCTCACATTCCTAAGATTGTTTGTGCTTTGGTTTCTGTGTGTACTTAGTCTCTGGCTGGCATTTTTGATTGTATCTATGTACAAATCAACCTTCCCAGTGTTCAAGGCTGCCATGGTTACAATTACAGTTGCCTACCTTGTTTTTGCATTTGCCAACCCGGATTACCAGATCGCTAAATATGATTTAGCCCATACGGATTCTAGCATCAGTGAATATGAATCTGTTGCAGAATATATAACAGACCACTAAGGATTTAGAAAATGAAGTGCGATACACCTATCCAAAGGAACACTATGAAGGTATAAGAAAGTTCAATATTTCCTATGCCCGTGCCAAGGCAATGTTTTAGGAAAATTAATAAATACGAGGAAGGATAGCATGGAAAGAGGGACGGTTTTTATTATCGCAATCATATGTATAATCGCGATTCTACTATGTAGCTGCAGTGGCAAAGCTAGTACACCAGTAGTTAATGTAGCAATAATAGATGACGCTGGGGCGATATCTTATTCGTCCATCCTTGATAATGGCAAATTGGAGGATGTAGAAGCATTTACAGTAGATGTAGTGAAAACCTATGATATTACTAATGATTTTGATTATAAATCAGTTAAGAATCTAGGATTTGTTTCACTTAAATCCTCTTATCTAATAGATGAGGATGGCACTGAATCTAGGGCTGATGATGTACAAAAAAATTTCATACAGGCTCTAGCAGATGTATCACATCACCCACTGTGGAATGTTCAGCTGATTGAGGATGCTGGTCAATATTTTGCTTTTGTAAAGCTTAATGTAAACTGGTGGACACCTTGTATACTTTATGAATATGATGCAGATAATAATAAAGCAGTTAAGCTTTATGAATGGGATGATGTTGATTTGCAAGGAATCAAAATATTGGAGAATGAAAGATAATAGTGGCAAATAACTAGCGGTGGGCAGTGCCTGCCGCTTTTTTGCACATAATAATTAGTACACAATTATACGTTATAATGATTTAGACTATAGGATTCATGAGGTATTTATTATGGAAAGATATAAGTACGGTGATGAAGAGTTTAGATTCATGGAAAATAGCGGGGTCCCTTTTGGTATCTATCAGGTGATTGAGGATAGGATTTACACAATCGTTCTTACCAAGGGGTTTTTGGAATTTTTTGGCTATGATGATATGCCTAAGGAAGAAGTATATCAGATGCTTGATAATGATTTTTTTATAGATGTTCATCCAGATGATAGAGAGATAGTGAAGGGGATAGTAGATACTTTCAATCACACTCATCAGGATTACAATGCGGTATACAGAATAAAAATAAAGGACGATTATCACATGATTCACGCTTTTGGAAAGCGAATTGTCAAGGATGATGGAACGGAGCTTGTATACGTGTGGTACAACCTTGAGGATGAAGCTTATCAGAAGATGGAGGAGCTTAGAAAATCTATTGCTGATTTGCTTACAAACATGCCAGCCATGACTTTTTCTAAGGATGTGGTTACAAGGCAGTATATCGCCTGTAATCAGGCTTTTGCCGATTATGCTCACAAAGAAACCCCAGAAGGGGTAGTAGGGCTTACCGATTTTGAAATTTTTGACAGTGAAACAGCAAATCATTTCATTGAAGATGATAAAAAAGCGTTGGCAATGGATAAGCCATATATCTTTTTTGAAGATGTTCCAGATGCAGCAGGAAATATGCGCCAGTTCCAGACTACAAAGCTTAGATTTACAGATAATAAAGGTAGGGATTGCTTGCTTGGTCTGTGCCAGGACGTAACAGATGCAATGCGAATAAAAAGGGAATATGCAGAAAAGCTTGAACAGGTTCAAAGCCAGGCAAGCGTGGATGCTTTAACAGGAATCAAAAATAAAAATGCCTACCAGCAAAAGGAAAGCATCATAAATCAGCGCATCATGGCCCGCCGCCAGTCAGAGTTTGCAATTACTGTGTTAGATGTCAACAACCTTAAGGAAATCAACGATACCTTAGGTCACAAGGCAGGTGATGAATGTATATGCACTGCTTGTCGTGTAATCTGCAAAATCTTCAAACGAAGCCCAGTTTATCGCATCGGAGGAGATGAATTTGCAGTTATTTCTGTTGATGAGGATTATGAAAACATTGATGAATTAATTGATACCGTAACTAAGCATAATGAAGATGCAATAGTTAATGGAGGCGTTGTAATCGCCTGCGGCTACGCTAAATATTCTGATGAAAACAGCATGTCGGAACTATTTAACAAGGCGGATAAAAACATGTATGAGAACAAGACTTTCTTAAAACAACAGAATAAATAATTCTTAAGAGCTGTGTGACAGTTGTGTGATAAAAGGTGTGCTATCCTAGCAGCGTGATATGAAAAATTTGGTTATAGCTTTACGGGGAAAGCGGGGTAGTAGTAATGAAAAAGAATTTTGCTAGTACAGTTACATCTTTTAACACACTATTTACAGGTATGCTTAATAAGATAACAGAAGAGCGCGCTCTTAGGATTGTCCTAGATAATTTAGGATATTCAGAGGAAGAAATCCAATATTCCAGCGTGCGCGGTACTACATATGGAGTTAAGGTATATGACGTAAAAGTCGTAGCCGACGGGGAAGTATTTTATTATACAATTGATATGACAACAGGCAGATGCTCTCTTAAGAACAT
>CACYLQ010000223.1 GCA_902775195.1 uncultured Pseudobutyrivibrio sp. | reverse complement strand
CTTCCTAGTGGAAGATACTCTGTTTTTTCATTCATCGTTGTGCTCTCCATTTTTTGCTGTGTAAACTGTTATTATTTTCCCCAAATCTCCTTTGCCAATTCCGACATTTTTTTTCGCATACGCAATTTATTTATAAAATCTTCACATGCCTCTGCCTCGGAATCAAAAATGCTTACTATGCCTATCAAACTAGCTCGTTCATCTGTATTATAGACCTTCCATTTGCCTTCCTCTTGAGTTATTACGACCTGATGTGGTCTCAATGAGGTAGCATTACAAATATTTGCCCCAAGCAAATTTTCTTCTTTAATTATATTTTCTAAATCCTTAATCAGCATTTTTCATTAACACTTACTTTTCTTTATTTTCTAATCTCCGTTCCCTAAGTATCTTTTCCAGTTCAAAATGTCTTTTTCGCAAGCGCAATTTTTTAATAAAATCCTCGCAGGCCTCAGCCTCAGAATCAAAACGACTTACTACTCCTATCAAAGAAGCCCTTTCATCTGTATTATAGACTTTCCATTTATCATCCTCTTGTGTTATTACGACCTCATACGGTTTCAATGACATAGCATTACAAATATTTGCACCATCCAAATTTTCTTCTTTAATTACATTTTCTAAATCTTTAATCAACATTTTTTCACCTACTTCTCTTCCTGAATATCTTCAATATAAAAATATGGATTTCCTTGTCCTGTAGTATTTATTCGATTTGGCGGAACAGGGATTTCTTCTACCATTCCCAAATCCATTAATATCTGAATATTCAAACCAAATTCCTGCTGAGTTGCGCCACCACATCCCCATTTATCAACTGGAGCAGCAGTTCCCCTAGATGAAGAGAAGTTACTGTAATCTCCACCCATATATTGATCTCTTAGTACCTCTACATTTTCTCTTACTATTGGATCTGTACAATTGTTCACATACTCTTCTAAATTATTAAAATCGCCTGTTACCTGATATCTGTGATACTGCCGCGAATCTTCTACGTAAGGCAGGGATCTCTCATCATATGAATAAGACTGATTTCCATCTAAAGGAGAGGTGTATCGGCCATCTGAAGGTCCATATCGATCAAATTTATCGCCCTCATTAGGAACAAAACTTTCCTTAATTGGATTCCCATCTTTATCCAAGGTATAACCATAATTAGGGGCTTTATCCCAACACTCAGAGCCATCAGGATTAATAAATGCAGGATCCTTTGGAATTTGTATATCATCTGGCCATATTCCTTCGTTGTTGAATAAATCTACTGCCTCCTGGCTCACAACGCCCTCATCTACTTTCCTACTTAGGAATTTGGATAACTCTTCCTGACTGCAATTAGATTCCTGTAATAATTGAGCTGTGGTCTTTGGTGTCCCTGTAGAAATGTTAAATTTTGCATCTAATTGATTCAAACCATATCCTGTCATAGTACTTACCGACATACCCGCAAGCATACTCAATGTACGATTGTCTGTAGCATTCATGGTAAGTCTTGATGCGCCATCGCCTGCCAAAGTTGAGATTGCAACCTTTCCAGTTGCAACTGCTCCAGAACGCAAAGTTAATGTACCAGCCTTAGACGCTGCACCAATCGGAATAAGCGCAGAAGCGGTAAACGCAAATATATTTTCTGTAATATAATAAGCCTGATAGTTGCCTTAAATCGCAGTACCTCCACCGACAACTCCTCCTGCTGCAACCACTGCTGGTGTTGCAGCCCCAGCGGTAAAAACAATACATAAAGTACCACCAGTAATTAAAGCAAGTCCTCCAATTGTCTTCCATACACCTTCTTCTTCTCGCTCGGCAGCAGCTTCTTCAAGTTGCTTTTCTGTATTCCAAATAGCTTCATATTCCTCAGAGTATTTTTCGTGCTGCTCATCAAAAAAATTGCCAACGGCCTTCATGGCCTGCACATTTTTATTGTTAAAAAATGCTCCTGGCTGATAGGTAGACGCTGTTACGCCTGTTGATGCAGCATTAATGCTTGCCATAATATGTTCCAATAGAATTGCTGTAGAATTTGTCAGCGCATCTACTGTCTGGTTTTCTAGCGTACCAGTATTAGTAATTAAATTCGTCATCTCATTTGTAACAGTAATATTAGCCGCTTCAAGATTTGCAATAGAAGGACTCGTTGCTGAATAAATATCCGCTATATCTAATAGTGCCTTATCCACTTTGTCTTTACAGTCATATACGCCTGTAGTTTCTTCTGTAAAACGCTTATTTAAGTTATCCTTGTACAGATTTATATACTCTTCATTGATAATAAAGTTCGTGGAAGCATCAACACTATAATATCCGGATTTATACAGAGCCATGTTGTCCAACATATTCTGCGCAACAGAATCCAATGCATCAAGAATTGTCAAATGAACATCTGAAAAATAGTTCTTGATCGAATCAGCTGCTGCCCCTTTAAAATTAGAATCATTCACAACTGCATTAATAGAATTTCTTAGAAATACAATATTATTTTTTAATTCATCTAAATTTCTTTTATATGTTTGTTCAACATTTAATATATCAGTATATCTGACATCTAATGTGTCACTCATAACATAACTCCATTTCTTTTTTAATTATTCTACTGTATTGTCATCCCCAGCTTACTCAATCACATTAGGCTGCCCAGATGAAATCCACACCTGCATTGTCGCAGGCATCCTTATCACCCTGGATGTCGCCGATGTAGACTGGATGCTTAAGCTGATTTTTTTCAACTAAGCCTCTGATGTTATCAGCTTTGCCAAGGCCATTATCTCCATAGCAGATAAAATCTGTGAATAGATACCCTAAGCCGCTTCGCTCAAGGAAGGTTTCGATATAGCCCGACTGGCAATTGCTTACGATGTATAGCTTTGTGCGCTTACTAAGGGCTTCGAGAGTTTCCTTCAAGCCTGGATAAGAAGTATCAACTGTACTTTCAGCTAAATCCTTCATTTCGTACTCTTCACATAAATGAAGTGTAGCATAGCGTCTATCAGCGTCTTCATCTGGTATGCAGGCATCTGCAATATCTGTCATGGTCTTGCCGAAGAGCCCCTTTAGCTTATCCTCATCAAACTTAACATCATAACCCATATCCTTACAGGCTCTCTCCCAGCTAGGCGCAAATACTGGGGTGTTATCCCAGATTGTGCCATCCATATCAAAAATGATTCCATCTGTATTAATCTTTTTCATGTTAAAAACCTTACTTTCTAAACTAATCGATGATATTTTACCGCATTTTAAGTATAATTGATACAGATTTATCAAAGGATGAAGAACTATGACAGATGATGAACAGCTTTTATACAAGCGCTTAATCGAGCTTTCTAACAGAGCTTATCAAAACAACATATATTGCTTTAGTGACTTCCTTAGCCTAAGCCAGCAGGAGGTCTTGTATCAGGCTGCAAGGGATAAGGCCTTTGCGCCTATCAAATATGAGCTATTCGGAGGATAGATTTTGGCTATGAAGTAGACTTCCCTATCAAATGCATCAAGATAGAACCACTTGCTAAGAAATTTGCCAAGGAATACACTCACCGCGACTATCTGGGCAGCCTTATGAGTCTTGGAATAGACCGAAAGAAATTCGGAGACATATTTGTAGATGGCATGGATGCCTATATGTACGTAGACGATTCCACTGCCGACTATCTTCTGGAAAATTTTGTATCTGTAGGACGCAACGCCGTAAAATGCAGCTTCAGCGAGCTACCTGATTCATACAAAAAAGCAGCCCTAAAGGAAGTCACCATACAGGTAGCTTCCCCTAGGGCTGATGCTGTTATCTCAAAAGTATACAACCTAAGCCGCAAGGACACCATTCCTTACTTCACAGAAAAGAAGGTATCTGTCAACGGGCACATAGTCGAAAACAACGACAAGCTTCTTGCCGCCGGTGACACTGTCTCCGTCCGAGGCTTCGGCAAATTCAACCTCACCGCCGAGGGCGGCCTCTCCAAAAAGGGCAAGCTCAACCTCACCGTAGAAGTCTTCGGCCGTTAGCCTAGCTGCGCTTGTAGGCTGGCATAAGCTGAAGCTTATGGAGGTTTGCCACGTGCTTGCGCTCGATAGATGCGATGATGTCGGCTGGGATGCCTTCCTTGTTGCCTGAGATGTATTCGTCAAGCTGTGCGTATGTAAATCCAAGCTTGTCTTCGTCAGACATTCCTGATAGACCATCAGATGGTGTCTTGTGTACAAGGCTTTCTGGAAGACCTAAATATTCACCAATCTGAAGAACCTCATGTACTGTAAAGTCCTGAAGAAGTGATACGTCACCTGCTGCATCGCCGTATTTTGTTGAGTAGCCTACGTAATCCTCAGATGCGTTGCATGTGTTTACTACGAAGGATGTTACTCCCTGTCCCTGTGCTGCTGCATAAAGTGTAGACATACGAAGACGTGGAGCAAGATTTATCTTTAAGTCCTTTGTTACTTCGAAGGTGGTAGCCTTTTCAAATGTAGAAATGGCTGCATTGTAATAGTCTGTGATAGGTATGATTTCGTATGTGAGTCCTAAGTGGTCAACTAAAAGCTTAGCATCGTCTAAATCGCTCATTTCACCGTTTGGCATGATGATAGCTCTGATACGCTCTGTACCAATTGCTTCCTTAAGAACTGCTGCAGTAACAGATGAATCCTTACCGCCAGAAATTCCTATAATAGCTCTTGAATCTGTTCCAAATTTGTTGAACCACTCTCTAGTGTATTCAATTAATTGCTTTGTCTGTTTTTCAACATTAAACTCTCTCATTTTTAGTCCTTCTTTCTTAAACATAAAGCATTAATG
>CACYLQ010000222.1 GCA_902775195.1 uncultured Pseudobutyrivibrio sp. | reverse complement strand
TTTCATCCTAATTTTAACGATGAAACTCTAGGAAACACCTTAATTCATCTTCAATAACGCACTTTCTTTCCCCTTAACTTAATGACATTGACTGTGAATAGTAACTACAGATTCTACAGTCATAGGCTTTAAGTATTTTGATTTCAAGGGCGTAGCAGGAATAAGAATCAAGACCAGAGGCTATGGCGCAGGTACCTTTGAGATTCTCACATCACTGGATGGTCAGGTGCTTGGCAAGGTGGATATTGAATTCCAGAATATCTGGACTGCAGCAGAGGGAAGCTTCAAGCCAGAGGATGGTGCTTCAGCTTTGTATTTACGATACAGAGGAAATGGAAATACACAACTTTCAAGCATTGAGCTGCTACACTAATTTGATTATCCACCGGCACATAAAATAAGGGCATTTTGCACTTTTTTCACATTTTCGTCTTATAATTCTTTGTGTTATCAATAGTAGTTTAGCCTGTTGATTTTATAAGGAGCCGAGTATGGGGAAGATAAAAACAAAGAATAGTAAGGGTAGTGACATTTCATGGAAAAACAGTATTAAAACAAAGCTGATTGCTTCCATGTTACTTGTTGCGATTGTGCCACTTGTAATAGCGGTTTCCATCAGCTATTACACTTCAACAATAAAAGCAATGGCAGATGCCATTGATTCTCTTGAATGGCAGACCTGGTACGTTCAGGGGAAGATTTTCTCTGTTATTCAAACAAACGAATCATCTATCACAGCATTTGCAGAGTCACCTACAACTATCGCCTTTATGAAGGGCGAAGAAGTAGACATGAATGCCTTGAAGGAGCGGATGAAGTCAATTGACGAGCACATTGGCGATGGCAATGTATTGGTTATCACAAATGATCAAGGTCAGATGCTTCTTCGAGATGATGATGCAGACTTGGTGGATATCAGTAAGAGAGAATACTGGCAGGAAGCCATGCAGGGAAAGTTCTTTGTGTCTAACGTCATAGTAAGTGCTTCAACTGGTACCCGTAGCATTAGTATGGCAGCTCCAGTGTTTGATCCAGATACTAATAAAGTAATTGGCACGGTTCATAGAAATTATGATTTAAATAATTTCCATGAAATCCTTGCTGATGAATGCGATGAGGGTGAGGGCTTTGTTGTAGATAGAAATGGTGATCTGATGGCCCATTCTCAGTATGAGATTGGCCCTGATGATGAGGTGGCTAATTTTAGCGCTTCACCATATATGAATACTACCGAGATTGAAGGATCATACAGATCTACAGCTGCAGGTTATCCTACATATCTTGCTTATGCAAAGGATGATAATGACCTTTGTGGATTTACTGTTTGTGTAGCAATTAAAGAAAGCGTAATACTGTCAACCGCAAGAAGGTCTGCTTATATTGTCCTCAGTATAGGTATTGTGTTACTTATTATAGTAGCTATTATATCTGTAATGCTGGCCAACAACTTTGCAAAACCTATCACTGCAGTTGATGCGTCACTTGCTGAATTGGCAGATGGACGCTTCAGAAATATAACTGGATATACAAATCGTAAAGATGAAATTGGTAAAATTGTTCGAAGTACCAACTCCGTAATAGAAAAGCTGGATACTATAGTTGGTCATATTAAGCATTCAGCTACCACCGTTGGTGATTCTTCTGAAACGCTTTCAGATATGGCTAATCAGATTTCAGCAACCATGAAGAGCGTAACAAATTCTGTTCAAGAAATTGCTACAGGCGCTGTGCAGCAGGCAGAAGAAATTCAGCAGGCAGCAGAGAATGTGGGAAGAATAACAGATGCTGTAACCGGAGTACAGACATCTACAGGTAATATGGAAACTCTTGCAGGCAAAATGAAGGAGGCTTCAGAAAATTCCAGCAAGTCACTTCTTAATCTTAAAGATTCAAGTAGTGATATGACAGAAAAAATCGAAGAGATTGCCAGAACAATTTCAGCTACAAAGGATGCTGTAACCAGTATCAATGAAAGTGTAGAGGGTATATCGGGAATCGCTTCTCAGACCAACCTTCTTTCACTTAATGCTTCAATTGAAGCAGCCCGAGCTGGTGAGGCAGGCAAAGGTTTCGCTGTTGTTGCCGAGGAAATTAGAAAACTTGCAGACGATTCAGATAGCATGGCTCAGGATATTAGAACTCAGATGGATATTCTGTTGAAGCAGTCAGAGGCTGCTGTAAACGCAGCTAATCTTGTTCGACAGGGAAATCTGGAGCAACAAGAGGCTATTGGAGGTACTCTTGAATCTGTTAATGGAATGCTTGAGGACATCGACGGCACAGTTGAAGGTGTACATGATATTGCAGGTGGAGCAGAAACCTGTGTATCTTCAAACGAAGTGGTTTCAGATGCAATGTCATCTCTTTCTGCTATTTCACAAGAGAATGCAGCATCATCAGAGACCACCGGTGAGTCAGTTCAGGAGCTTTCAGAAACAGTTACAAGTCTCGCAAAGTCTGCGGATGAACTGAAGGGTATTGCTATTAAGCTAAATGAAGAGATAGCATTCTTCAAAGATGATAACTCCGTTGAATAAGATTTCTTAGCTAGCTTTGTATATGCAAAAAAATACAAGATTTTTGAAATCAAACAATATGATATTTCATTCCCCTAGTTATAAAATAAACTAGATAAAATGTGTTCAAAATTGGGGTTACTATTCACAGTCAATGTCATT
>CACYLQ010000221.1 GCA_902775195.1 uncultured Pseudobutyrivibrio sp. | reverse complement strand
TAGCTTAAGTTTATTTAAAAGAGGGAATTTTGTCAAATATAAAGCGCTGTTATTGCCGATATACTACCGCATCATAGAATCCAGATAGTGAGGTTCTTAATATTGGAGCATTGGTGTCTTCGTATGCGTACATGTATATTCATGATTTTATGTTATAATTAACAAAGATAATTTCAGTGGCGACACGGAGGTAGAGTATGAGAATACTGGCGATAAATATCCAAAACTTTCGAAAACTTTTACAGTGCCATATAGATTTCAGTAAAAAGACTACGCTTTTTGTCGGGGCTAATAATAGCGGTAAGACATCTGCTATGGATGCTCTTGGAAAATTCCTCGCAGATAGGAGTTTTACTTTTAACGATATAACTATATCAGAACGTTCAGATATCAATCAAATTGGAGATAGATGGATACAAGAAGGATGCGAAGAGCCCGCTGATTTGGCAGAATGGGAATCGTTTGTTCCTAAAATGGACATATGGCTTGATGTTTCGCGAAACGAAATACACTATGTGGCTGGCATCATTCCAACGTTGAAATGGCGCGGAGGTAAATTGGGCGTTAGGTTGGCATTTCTGCCGAAAGATATATCTAAGCTATTTTCAGAGTATAGAGAGGCATATTTCGCATCACGTAAAACTGAAAAAGCGAAAGAAAAACTTGAAATAAGATTATATCCGAAAAACCTGTGCGAATTCCTAGAAAAGAATCTTAATACATATTTTTCGATTAAGACATTTATTTTAGATCCGGCGAAAGCAGAAGCAGATGAGCCACAGACAACGCCTTTCGAAATGGAATGCTTTACTGATAATCCGCTAAAAGGAATCATTAAAGTGGACATGATTGATGCACAGCGCGGGTTTGCAGATCCAGACAATGCAGATGGAACTGAAGGGGCTAAAAAACAGTTATCTGAACAAATGCGTAGCTATTATGACAAGCACCTTGATCCGGAAAAATCCCCTTCCCCAGAGGATTTGGACTTTTTGCAGGCTACCGAGGAAGCGAGGAAGGCATTTGACAGAAATCTTGCAATTAAATTTGAACCAGCAATTCATGAGTTAGAAGGATTGGGATACCCTGGAATAGCAGACCCCAAACTAACCATTGCTACAAAAATGTCTACGGGCGAGACCTTAAAGCATGATGCTGCCGTACAATACGCCCTTAGTAAAAGCGATGACACCCTCAAGTTACCAGAGAAATATAATGGTCTTGGTTATCAGAATCTTATTTCTATGGTCTTTGACTTAATGCGATTCAGGGACGACTGGATGCGCTAAGGAAAAGCTAAACAGGCAAAGAAAGATTCTGACCGGGCTATTGAGCCGTTGCATTTAGTTTTGGTTGAAGAACCGGAAGCGCATCTTCACGTACAGGTACAGCAAGTATTTATCCGTAAAGCATATGATGTTTTAACAAATCACAAATTTATTAAAGAAAATGGGAATTTTTCTACGCAGCTAGTAATTAGCACCCATTCAAGCCATGTTGCTCGAGAAACGGATTTTGCAGATTTGCGCTATTTCAAACGGTTATCGGAAGGTTCGGAAAGCACAATTGCTACATCAAAGGTAATAAATCTTTCCGATGTATTTGGGAAAGAAGATGAAACAATTTGTTACGCGCTACTTACAAGCAACACATTGTGATTTGTTCTTTGCTGATGCTGCGATTCTGGTCGAGGGTTCGGCGGAAAATATGCTATTGCCGCATTTTATACGAAATAAGTATCCTAAGCTGTATCAAAGATATATATCGATACTCAGTATAAATGGGCGTCACTCGCACCGCCTCAATCCATTGATTGAAAAGCTATGTATACCTACGCTCGTTATTGCGGACATGGATTCAGCGGAAAAAGAAGGACATCATAAAGCGGCTTGCCCAGAACGTGGAAAAGGTCTTATTAGCAGCAACTATACAATTGCCCAATGGCTCGTTAAGGAGAGGGATTTGGACAAGCTTTTGGCGCTTCCTTCTGCAAAGAAAGAAATAATTAAAGAAACACCATACAAATACTCTATCCGGGTTGCATACCAAACTCCGGTTGCTATTGACTATGATGGTGCAGCTAAAGAGGCTATTGCAAGCACATTCGAAGACTGCCTCGTATATACAAATTATCAGCTTTTTAAAGGAATATCGACAGATGATACTGGCAGTTTAGTAAAGAGCGTGAGCGATGAGATTAATTCAGCAAGCTCTTTTGAAGATTTCCATAAAGGAGTATACTCTGTGATTTTTTGCATCACCGTTTTCTGTGCGGTGTTGCCTTAATATACGAATCCAGGAAGATGAAATTTGGATTAAAAACCTTCATGCGCACCAGCTCTTGAGCAATTTGTCTTTCAAGTGGAGTAGTTTCAAATGGATAAGTAGAATATATGTCACCCAAGTGATATAGCTGCGTACTGTTTGGTAGGTTATATATCTTGAGATTTTTTCTGCTTGCTCAAGATTGAGAGGTTTGATTGTCTCTTTGGAAACTTTTTGAAGCTTCTTTGGTACTTTTATCGTCTTTACTTCTCATATACCTAAGTAGATTAGTTGAGTCTGTAAGTGTTCCGACATTCCCTGCGTTCTTACAGTGTTAATCGTTATGATTATAAAAATAAACAACAGAAAGACAATTCCGGATAGTCCGGTAATAATCTCATCCAATAAGCTTTTCTTTTTTCTGCTCATACTTTAATGGAGGTCGTATTCCTCTTCAAATCCCGCGTTTGCTCCTTTAGTACGGGCCGTTTTGTTTTCCGTACTTTTTTCTAGTAAAGCCGAGTCCTCAATAGCGGATATCTGACTATGCATACTCTTTAGGTGAATTAGGTTATACAGGAAGGATGCTGCATTGACAGCGTATAGTGCTCCAATCAATATTGGGACAGCTAAAGATAACTCTGACGCCCGTGTTGGGTTTTCTTCAGCAACCATTCCAAATACGAGAAT
>CACYLQ010000220.1 GCA_902775195.1 uncultured Pseudobutyrivibrio sp. | reverse complement strand
GTCTTTTACCTTAAGGTTATCAATATCCTTGTCGTAATACATTAAAATGTCTTTAATGTGCAAAATACCGATGATATTATCCAGTTCATCGATATAAACAGGATATCTGCTCATATTGTTATCATTAATGAAGTTTATAGCTTCCCTTAATGTGTAATCACCATTTATTGCAACAATGTTTTTTCTGTGAGTCATAATATCCTTGGCATCAGTATCTGAAAACTCAAAGATATTCTGAATCATAGCAGCTTCTGAGGCTAAAATATTACCATCCTCATGTCCTTCGTTAACAAGCGATATAACGTCCTCCTCAGTGACATTTTCCTGCTTAGAACGCCTATACAAAATGATGATAACAGCTAACTCAATTAGTGCAATTATACATAAAACAATCAATAAATAGGGATTCGACCCGTCTTCCATAAAGACTCCTTTCAAGGTTAAATTTAGTTCCTCTAATATGATAACATACCTAAATAAAAAAGACTAAACAATATGGCGTTTAGTCTTTAAAAATTTCGTGAATTACTGGATTAAGACTATTCCTCTGAAGTGCTAGCTTCATCATCGCCTTCTAAATCCATTTCCCTAGCAGCTTCTTCATCTGCTTTTGTTTCTTTAGCCACAGCGTCCAAGTCTACCTCCTCCAAATCTACATTGTTTAAATCTGCAGATTTGTCAGATTCTTTGGCAGGCTCTTCCTTATCATTTGCACTGCCAATATAAAAATCACCATTTTGCATATCGAATAAATTCAAGACTTCCATTCCAAATACATCGTGCATGTAGGAATATATTTCTTTGTTGTTAATTTCTCGATTATGCTTCCTGATAACGTTCTTTTTAAGCTTTACTCTGACATCCTTAATCCACTCAGTGATTTCCTCTGCTTCTTTGGAATTTGTTCTAAGCTTATCGTAGCAATAATCCATAGAAGCTGTCATAAGCTCACGATTTACTTCATCTATTTGATTCGGTATATCTAAAAGCTCGTCCTCGTTTGCGGCAATTCTTTCTTTGCATTCCTCAAGAAGTCTTTTGTCATCATCCAACTTCTTAGAAACTAAATCTGATGTGCCTTCCATGTTAGACATAACAGAAGACATAAGATTTTCCTTAACCTTTTTCAGGTCCTTAAGCTCTTGCTTTATTTCTGCTTCTCGTTTAATTAATTCGTTTTCTTTGGCTTCCAGTTCTTTAACAGAATCCGGCTTGCCACCAAGAGCAAAAAGCCTGTGCCATTTTTGATCTAAAATAAGAATAGGCACCTTTATATTTGCAATTGCTGCAGAAAAATCCTTATCAGCCATATAATCACCTACTTGTTTTTGTGCTGTGTAATATTATATGAAAGCTGCATTAAACTATCTGAAAGATGTACATTTTCGATAACAACATCAGGTATGTCATCTAAATCTACATGAGCAAAGTTCCAAATAGCATGTACTCCAAGAGATACCAGCTTAAGTGCTGTACTTTTAGCATTCTGCTTAGGAAGTGTAAGCGCTGCTATCTCTACATTATTATTTTTAACAAAATCTGGTAATTCTTCTAGCATCTGAACTGGTAAGTCTCTAACCATTTTACCCTTAAGCTCAGGGTTGACATCAAAAAGTCCTATGATTTTGAAGCCTACACGCTCAAATTTAACGTAACCTGCTATGGCCTGACCAAGATTACCTGCACCTATAACAATAACATTATGAGTATCATTAACACCCAAAATGTTTCCAATTTCATCGTGAAGATAGGCAACATTATACCCATATCCCTGCTGACCGAAGCCGCCAAAATTGTTAAGGTCCTGTCTAATCTGTGATGCGGTCACATGCATGCGTTTACTTAAATCGTTTGATGAAATTCTTTCAACACCATCATCTAAAAGCTCACCTAAATATCTATAATATCTTGGTAGTCTTCTGATAACTGCCTGTGATATCTGTTTATCCAAATCTAACGCCTCCTCATTGCACTGTACTTTAATTATAAAATTCAGATAAAACTATGTCAAGATTTTAACAAACAACAATTATCAGTCCATATTCAACTCTTCCCATTTTTCATATAGAGCTTCTAGTTGTTTATCTATATCAGTTGCCTTTTCAGCCTCAAGCTTTTCTATTTCATCTTCTATTTTATTTATCTGGTTTTGAAGCTTACGTTTTTCAGCCTCAATTCTTTTTTGTTCTTTGTAATCTAGCTTTGATGCTGTCTCATTTGAAACAACTGCAGCCCCATTATTAAGAGCATTAGATTCTCCAAATAACTGCTCTTTTTTAGCAATATAATCATCATAGTTTCCAAGATACTTTGTAAATGCACCATTAGATAGTTCTAATATAACATTTGCAGTTCTGTTAACAAAATATCTGTCGTGACTGACATATAACAGGGTGCCATCATATTCATTTAAGGCATCCTCAAGCTTTTCCTTAGAATCCATATCCAAATGGTTAGTAGGCTCATCGAGAATTAAAAAGTTAGACTTTGAAAGCATAAGCTTAGCCAAAGATACTCTACCTCTCTCACCACCTGAAAGGTCGCTGATTCTTTTGAAAACATCATCCTCAGTAAACATGAAGGCAGCCAAAGTATTTCTAACCTTTGTTTCAGTTAAAAATGGATAAGCATCATGTAATTCATCAAAAACAGTGTTAGATTCTGTAAGTCCCTGCTGTTCCTGGTCATAATAACCTACAGTAACATTGGCCCCAAACTTAATCTCTCCTGTTTCAAAGGTTGTTAAGCCGTTGATACACTTAAGGATAGTTGTTTTACCTGTACCATTATCGCCTAAAATAGCAATTCTATCTCCTTTGTGTACCGTAAAAGATAAATCAGTAAAGATGTTTTTATCATCATAAGATTTAGTAACATGAGAAAAATCTAATACATCCTTTCCGCTTTCCTTTTCAATTTCAAGAGTAAGGCGCATTCCATCTGAATCCTTGTCTGGAGCATCCATAATATCCATTTTATCTAAAAGCTTTTTACGGCTTTCTGCACGCTTAATGGATTTTTCTCTGTTGAAGGACTGAAGTTTTTCAATAACAGCCTTTTGATGTTCGATTTCTTTTTGCTGTTTTTCATAAGATCTTTCGTATGTAAGCTGGTATACAGCCTTTTGTTCAACATAAGCTGTATAGTTACCATTGTATACATTGGTCTTTCCGTAGGACAAATCTACAACGTGGTCAACAATCTTATCAAGGAAATATCTATCATGGGCAACGATAATTACAGAACCCTTGTATGATGCTAAGTAACCCTCAAGCCATACTATAGAATTCAAATCCAAATGGTTTATAGGCTCATCCAATAAAAGTAAATCTGGAGATGATGCTAAAAGTCTACCTAAACTTACACGAGTCTTTTGACCACCTGAAAGCTCATTCATGCTCTTTTGCAAATCATCACCTTCAAAGCCCAGTCCCTTTAAAATACCAATAGCCTCTGAACGGAAGGTATATCCTCCCTGTAGGTCAAATTGATGCTGTAATTTGTGGTAATTATCCATAAAAGAACTCATCTCAGATGGAGCTATATCACTCATAGCCTGTTCCATCTCTGATAATCTCTTTTCCATAGATAGAAGGTCTTCTCTGGCATTCAAAACTGTATCAAGAATGTTGGTACCGAAGCTGTCCTCCTGATACTGTGCCAAATAGCCAAAGGTAGCATCCTTTTTAAGAGTTACTTCACCTTCATCAGCAGGAAGCTCGCCAATAATAATCTTCAGTAATGTGGATTTTCCTGTACCGTTATTACCTACAATAGCAACCTTTGAGCCTTCATCTACAGTGAATGTGGCATCCTTTATAATATTGTCTTCGCCAAATGATTTGTAAATATGTGAAACGTTAAGAAGCATATTTTTTACCTAAAAAATGCGCCTGACTTTTGCCAGGCGCAAAATGAATTCAAATTTTACTGTGCATCCTTAATAGAGAAGCTGATACGTCCCATCTTGTCCTTACCAAGGCATACAACCTTAACAGTATCTCCAAGTGTAAGTACATCTTCAACTCTATCAATTCTTTCCTTAGCAATCTTAGAAATGTGAACCATACCTTCTTTACCAGGTGCGAACTCGATAAATGCACCGAATTCCTTGATAGAAACTACCTTACCTGTGAAAATCTGGCCTTGCTCAAAATCAGTTGTAATGATTTCAATCATACGCTTTGCTTCAGCCATCTTTGCTGCATCTGTACCGCAGATAGAAACATTACCTTCATCAGTGATATCAATCTTAACATCACATCTAGCAATGATTTCGTTGATTGTCTTTCCGCGCTGTCCAACAACATCACCAATCTTCTCTGGGTCGATAGAAAGCTGAATAATCTTTGGAGCGTACTCGCCAACTTCCTTACGTGGCTCTGCAATAGCCTTGCTCATGCAAGTATCCATGATGAAGAATCTAGCTTCACGACATCTTGCGATAGCCCCCTCAACGATAGGACGTGTAAGACCGTGAATCTTGATATCCATCTGAATTGCTGTGATACCTTCCTTTGTACCTGTAACCTTGAAATCCATATCTCCGAAGAAGTCCTCAAGACCCTGGATATCTGTAAGAAGTACAAAATCGTCGTCTGTATCGCCTGTAACAAGACCACAAGAGATACCAGCAACCATAGCCTTAATTGGAACACCTGCAGCCATAAGTGACATACATGAAGCACATGTAGAAGCCATAGATGTAGAACCGTTTGATTCGAATGTTTCAGATACGGCACGAATAGCGTATGGGAACTCCTCTGGTGTAGGAAGTACAGGAAGAAGCGC
>CACYLQ010000219.1 GCA_902775195.1 uncultured Pseudobutyrivibrio sp. | reverse complement strand
AGTCTCAAAAAGCTGCTCCTTAGAGTAGATTACGTTAGGATTCTCTGCAAGGAATGTGAGCAAGTCGAATTCCTTGGCTGTGAAAATCTTTTCCTCACCGTTAATCCATACGCGACGGCTGGCTTTGTCAATTCTAAGGCCGCGAATGCTGATTTCGTTCTTTTGGATTGCAGGAGACTGAACCAGTCTTTCATATCTAGCCAGGTGTGCCTTTACGCGGGCAACAAGCTCGCTAGGTGAAAATGGCTTGGTGATGTAATCATCTGCGCCAAGGCCCAAGCCCCTGATTTTGTCGATTTCTTCCTTCTTGGCTGTAACCATAAGGATTGGTACGTTCTTGACCTCGCGGATGCGCTTGCAAAGCTCAAAGCCGTCTATTCCAGGAAGCATTAAATCCAGGATATACATATCGTAGTTTCCAGCTAAAGCCTTCTGCAGGCCCTTCTCGCCGTCTGCCTCTATATCCACCTCAAAATTTGAAAGCTCTAAGTAATCTTTCTCAAGCTCTGCAATTGCTTCCTCATCTTCGATGATTAATATCCTACTCATTTACGACCTCCTCATTTTCAATGAATTTTCTAATAACGAAATACATGGTTGTGCCTTCGTTTTCCTTGCTTGTAACCCAAATCTTACCACCGTGGTCCTCGATGATTTTCTTTACTATTGAAAGACCAATTCCACTACCGCCTGCTGCAGAATTGCGGGAAGTGTCGGCACGGTAAAATCTATCAAAAACATATGGCAGGTCATGGGTTGCAATGCCCTTACCATTATCTGAAATCTCTATCTGAACAAAATCGCCTACATCCTTAAGCACTATGCCAACGCGGGATGCCACATCAGCTCTCATGTATTTAACAGAATTGCTGACGATGTTGTGGATGATACGCCCAAGCTGCTCTGGGTCTGCGATTATCAGCACGTCAGGGTCTACAAAGTTAGCGTAATCAAGTCTAATGTGCTGATTTTCCAAATCCATGCCAAGCTCTTCGATGCAATCCTCAAAGTATGCGTGAAGATTTAGCTTCTGGAAATTGTATGGGATTTTGTTAGTGTCAATGTTGGAATACAGTGTAAGCTCATTGATGAGTGTGTTCATCTCTCCAGCCTTGTTGTATATGGTGCGGATGTATTTTTCCTGCTTTTCTGGTGTATCCGCCACTCCATCAAGCATGCCTTCTGCATAGCCCTTTATGGCTGTGATTGGAGTCTTAAGATCATGGGCGATGTTTGAAATAAGCGCTCGCTGCTCGGCCTCATCCTCTAATCTATCCTTTGCATTATTCTTAAGACGGATTCGCATATCTTCAAATGCATTGCAAAGCTCACTCATCTCGTCTTTGCCAGTTGATGCCACGCTGAAATCCAGATTGCCCTCTTTGATATTGTTAGCAGCTGCCTTAAGAAGCTTCAGCTGTGGGGCAATACCTCTATAAATCCATACTACCATGATTATGGCAGTCAATATCAATATAACAAACTCCGCCACGCAAAAATTCAACACCAGCTGGTCAAACTTTCCCGCCTCATCCATGTAGTTTTTCACTGAATTGATGATTTCGTTTGTAAGTATTTGTTCCTCTGTGGCTTCCTTTACGATACCCTTTAATCCAAGCATAAGAGAACTAAAGATAGCTACGGGGACGATTGTTATTATTAAAAATGAAATTATAAGTCTATTTTTTAGCTTCATATTCATTCACCCTCATCAGTCAGCTGCGCTGACAGCTTCCCCCAAAGGGGGAAGCCTATTAAAAAAGCAGCCACGCCACGTGACTGCCTATATTATAGCATACCTATTATTTTTATTGCATTTCTTTCATCTGCTCTTTGCGATCTTAAGTAAAGTAATGGATGAATCGCTATCTTTTCAACCATTTACAGAATTCCATTCCTTGTATTTTGAATAAAAGTCTTTTTCATATACGCTTAAGACAAAATGTAACTGCCTTAAACACCGCTGCTAGCATGTACACCATGAATGCAATACATACCGCTACCATTCTTTTTAAATGTACTCGTTCACAATTTATGTTCATCTGTATATCCTCCCTTATGGCCTTCCATAGCCTATGATTCTATTTTAAGTATGACTATTAGTGCAATATAAGCATTGTCATACTTGATTGAGTCGTTATCCTATTGTGTTCTGCTACTGCAACTGAGTTTTAAGTATGACTATTACCGTTATTTAGCACTGTCATACTTAATCGAATTGTTTTCTACTGTTGCTGGCCACTTTTCAAGTATAACTTCATCAAAATCCCCTATTTGTCATACTTTATTTTTTATTAGGCTCTCCTAGGGAACTGCTTGAGCTAGTAGCAAGTATAAGAAACTGCCATTTCGTTGTTTTTATACTTAAAATCACTTCATGTGCTACTAATCACACATAAAAAAGTATATATAATATGAACATCAGCAAAATTATACTTTTTAAGCCTGCTAAAGCTGGATTTCCTATACAGATATAGGGCTGAAAAGTATATAATTGCTTAAAAGGGCAACATATTATACTTTTTACAGCGGTATCTATGCCAATTCATGTTTCATCAAGTATAAGAATACCAATATCCCATAATTCTTATACTTTTCCAACGCAAGCCGCGCCCCCAGCTGCAGGTCAAGCAACAATTAATAGACATATTTTATCAACAGTAGATTATTATTTTATCATAAGCTTCTTCCTACAACAATATCCCTATCACCA
>CACYLQ010000218.1 GCA_902775195.1 uncultured Pseudobutyrivibrio sp. | reverse complement strand
AGCGGAAATCTTTGGGAGCCAAAGCCTATGGACGATTATTCCAGCACTCCAATAGGAGAATATTCCGTATATCAGAAGCCTTCTGGCAGAGGCCCAGCCATTGCCACAAGCTATGGCGATAATAAGCGTTCAGTACGCGATACGTTTAAGACTAACGTATATACGGTAGGAAGTTCCACTACCGCAGTTGCTAACAAAAACGGAACTAAGATAGAAAAAGGTGATTTGGAATATGGCATCGGTGACAGAGTCAGCCATATCAAATTTAAGGAAGGCACAGTACTTGATATTGTTGATGAAGGAAGAGATTATGAGGTTACAGTTGAGTTTGTTATCAATGGAGAGAAGACTGTAAAGAAAATGTTTGCATCCTTTGCAAAGTTAAAAAAGATTTAAAGGCTTCCCCTTGAGGGGAAGCTGTCAGCGTAAGCTGACTGATGAGGTGTTATAAATGAAAAGAGGCGAAATAGTTCAGGGAAAAGTAGTAAAAGTTTCTTTCCCTAACAAAGGTATAATAGAAACAGCCGAGGGCGACCGCCTTCGCGTTAAAGGCGTTCTTCCTGGTCAGACTGTGTCTGTTCGTGTGAAGAAGGCTTCAAAGGAAAAGGCCCAGGGAAATCTTCTTTCTCTGGATATTCCATCTGAATTGGAAATGGATCAGCCTTATTGTGTACATTATGGTAAATGCGGTGGCTGTACATATCAGTCGCTTCCTTACGAGGAGCAGCTAAAGCTGAAAGAGGGCATGATTCATGATTTAATGGCTCCTGTCATCAGCGAAGAAGCATGGAATGCCACATACGAAGGCATCAAAGCCAGCCCAAAGCAGTTTGGTTATCGTAATAAAATGGAGTTCTCATTCGGAGATGAGGTAAAGGACGGCCCACTTACACTTGGTATGCACAAGAAGGGCAGCTTCTATGATGTTGTTACAGTAGATGGTTGTCAGATTATCGATGCGGATATGCGTCGTGTTCTTACAATCACTTTAGATTACTTCGCAAATGCGAAGCAGCCATATTATCGCAAGAATACACATGAAGGATACTTGCGTCACCTGCTTGTACGTAAGGCTACGAAGACAGGTGAAATCTTAGTAGATTTGGTTACTAGCACACAGATTTCATCAATCTACGAGCTTGCTCTTTTAGAGGGATGGAAGCAGGCACTTTTGAAATGTCAGGATTGGGAAGGAAAGCTTACTGGCATTCTTCACACCAAAAATGATAGAGAAGCTGATGTGGTAGCAGACGAAGGCACAGAGGTGCTTTACGGCCAAAGCTGGTTTAAGGAAGAGCTTCTTGGTCTTTCATTTACTATCAGCCCATTCTCATTCTTCCAGACTAATTCACTTGGCGCAGAGGTACTTTACAGCACAGCACGTGATTTCATTGCCGCTGGTGCTGATGGAGCAGAAGTATACGACCTTTATTCAGGTACAGGCACTATCGCTCAGGTTATCGCACCTGCAGCAAAGCATGTAACTGGTGTAGAAATTATAGAAGAAGCTGTTGAGGCAGCTAAGGAAAACGCCAAGCTCAACGGTCTTGATAACTGCGATTTCATCGCAGGTGATGTTCTCAAGGTTCTTGATGACATTTCAGAAAAGCCTGATTACATCATCCTTGATCCACCTAGAGATGGCATTCATCCAAAGGCACTTGATAAAATCATCGACTATGGTGTAGATTCACTTGTCTACATCTCATGCAAGCCTACCAGCTTAGCCCGCGACCTGGAGGTATTCCTCGCCCGCGGCTACAAGGTAACGCGCCTTGCCTGCGTTGACATGTTCCCAGGCACTTACCATGTGGAGACTGTAGCGAAAATCGATAAAATATAATAATTAAGCATTTAAAAAAGCTTCCGAACTTGAAAAGTTTGGAAGCTTTTTTATCTGCTTCCAAGGTGTTGATATTGAATGGATTTTGAGAATGATTTTATTTCACTTACTGATATAGCTAAATATAAAAGTGATGATGCAAATGCTACGATATGTAATTGGATGAGAACTCGAGAAACAATTGAATTCTTGGGATTGTGGGAGCGGTTGCATAATACTGATTTTAAACCCCTCGAATTCGAGGGGTTTAGAGGTGAGGCAGGACTGCATGCTTTTACAATGTCACCAACAAAGTGGATACAAGGTGTAAATGCTATAGGTATAGTTTCAAAGGCTGGTCGATATGGTGGAACATACGCACATTCAGACATTGCGCTTGAATTTGCATCATGGATTTCCGCTGAATTTAAACTGTATATTATAAAAGATTACAAACGTATAAAGAAAGATGAAAATAGCAAATTATCTCTTAACTGGAATTTGAATCGTGAAATTGCAAAGATTAACTATCGCATACATACAGACGCAATAAAAGATAACCTAATCCCACCAGAACTTACACCGGAGCAGATTTCATTTAAATATGCTAGTGAAGCAGATCTTCTTAATGTTGCATTATTTGGTATGACAGCGAAACAATGGAGAGATTCCAATAAAGATAAAAAGGGCAACATGCGAGATTTTGCAAGCCTTAATCAATTGCTCGTACCAGCTTGTAGTTAAACAAATGCAAACATTGGAATATGTAAATAACGAGGGGCTTAAGCGTTTACCTGGAGCTTCGGTTAATGAAGACAAATAGCTTGGGAGGTATTATGACAAAAGAAAAGACAAAAGTTTATATTTACACTCGTGTTTCAACAGCAATGCAGATAGATGGCTATTCATTAGAGGCACAGAAGACCAGAATGAAACACTTTTTGGTTCGGACAATTTAAATCAGGTTGAGACGGTTGCGAAAATTGAGAGGATATAGGAACTAAATACGGTATAGACTCAGCTTCCAAACATGAATAGTAAGAAAGGATTTTTGGTAAGTGGAGAGTAATAGAAATGTAACTATTGTGAATGATTCTGCGGGGAAGGATGTTGTTTTAATTAACGATATTAAATTCAAGGGAAAACGTTCTATAAATTGGGATGATGTGAAAAAGTACTTGAAGAGTTATATTGATGATTCTTTTCAAATTCAAAGTACAGGCGATTGGATTTACATTTGTAATGACCTACCTAATGAATACACAGGCTCTGAGTATACTTTTGGATTGAAAGGAACTAATGCAAAAGCAAAAGCTAATGCTACACAGGGAATTCCAGAGTTAATAACAACAGCACAAGGAAAGCATTTTAGAGAGAATAAAGAGGATAAAAAGTTGTATCTATACGATATTTTGGACATAAAAAAAGAAACGAGCAACCCGCTTGAGCACTTGGCTGTACACGACAAAAAACCCATTTCTTAGCTATTATGTTAAAGCCAGAATCGGGATGTGTCAATAGGTTAAGCAGAGATATTTTGAAAAGGGGATATTAAGACAAAGGAGAAGACAAACGTATATATTTACACTCGTGTTCCAACAAAAGCCTGATGATTATATTGAGATAGAGGTTAATAAGAATGAGCTTGATCTTACAAGTGCTGAAACGAAGGATACTTATAAGCTAAAAGAGACTCTTGGCGGGAGTCTCTTTTGCGTAATGGCAGAAGAGCAAATTAGTTTTTTTCTGAGTACCTCTTTTTTATATCTATATATTTCATAATGAATGCCTAGCCACTCTATAATCCATGGAAATTGCTATTTCACCTTAGAATTCTTATAAACTACGGAACATCAGGAATTTTATTAACTTGTACCGTAGTAGATTTTAAGAGCTCGACGAATATTTACGGAAATCACATATATCTAAACTATTTTGCCGTAGAATTTTCCCATTTCAGTAGCTGAAATATCATATTACGATATGATAATAACTTGCATCGCCTAGAATCCTACGTAAAATCTGAGTGATTAGCATGCTTT
>CACYLQ010000217.1 GCA_902775195.1 uncultured Pseudobutyrivibrio sp. | reverse complement strand
AACATGCCAGATATCTTTGTAATCGAAGCAAACCAGGCTGATACTTGGGATGGAATGCTTGCAGACCTTGCAGGTTCTGCTTGGACAGACAAGACTGAGTTTGAGCTTGAAAACGATAGCATGGGAACAATCGGTTTCCCTTACACAGTTGAGGCAACAGCACTTGGCTACAACGCAGATGTTCTTGAGGCAGCAGGTATTGATCCTTCAACACTTACAAGCCCAGCAGCTTATAAGGAAGCTTTCGAAACACTCGACAGCAAGAAGGATGAGCTTGGAATCAAGGCAGTTCTTGGTTGGTGTGCAGAGCCAGCTAACTTAGGTTGGAGCTCAGGTACACATGTATTTGGTCAGTACTTAGACGCAGGTCTTAAGGCTGATGATACAACATACATCGACCTTTTAAATGATGGCGGACAGATTGATAAGGACAGAATGAAGCACTTCGCTGAGTTCATCGGAATGATGAATAAGTACTCTGATCCTGAACTTTTAGTAGATGGTACATATGATGCACAGGTTGCTGGATTTACAGCTGGTGACTACGCATTCATCACACAGGGTAACTGGTGTGTAACATCTCCTGATGATGTTGATTTTGAATGTGGATTCGCTCCTTATGCATTCGAAGATGGCATTGATACAATCATCGCTGGACCACCAAGCTACTGGGTAGCATATAACGATGGTAACGTTGATGGCGCTAAGGAATTCTTTGAGTGGTGCGCAGGAGACTCTGCTCAGGACATCTTAGTAAATGATGCAGGTCTTGTATCTCCATTTGATGATTGCCAGTATGAGGCAGTTAACCCATTCTATAAGAGCATGAAGTCTTACATCGATGCTGGTAAGTTCAGCGGATGGCATACAATGCTTAAGAAGGATGGTCTTCAGAATGTTACTTGCCAGGTATTTGCAGATTATGCACAGGGCAAACTTGACGCTGATAGTTTCGTATCTACAATTGAAAGCGTAATTAAGGATTACTACGCAAACTAATTGAGGTATTATTTGGGGGGCAGAGCGTTTTTGCACTGCCCCTATTCTTTTAAAGAGATGTACGAAAGGGGATAATTATGGGCGAGTTCTCGGCAACTAGAAAAGTCTCATCATTCGGCTGCATGATTGCAGGAATCGTGCTTATGCTGGTGGGCCTATATTTAGCAATATCAAAAACAGATGCTCTCGGAATTCGAGGAATGTTACTTATTATTGGGTGTGTTGTATTTTTTGTTGGATTATATTTCTTCCCAACATTAAAGCATCACAGAGGTATTATAAATTTTATGTTTTTGTTCCCGCTGCTTTTTGCTTTTGCGGTAACAGTAATCATCCCACTTATTCTTGGTATAGGATATTCATTTACTGATTGGGATGGTATTAGAATCAGAAACGTTGTTGGTCTTGAAAATTACATTAGAATGTTCAAGCAGCCACAGTTTATCTGGTCAATTTTAGTCACATTTTTATTCGTAGTATTTAATATTATTTTAGTTAATTTAGTAGCTTTTATGTTGGCTCTTCTTTGCACATCTAAGCTTAAGGGCTTGGGCTTCTTTAGAGCAGCATATTTCTTACCAAACCTTATTGGTGGTATCGTATTAGGTTATATTTGGCAGTTCATTTTCTCAAATGTTGTTACCAAATTTACCACAGCTTTATTTGATTCCAGATATTCAATGCTATCTGAAACAAGAACAGCGTTTATCGGAATCGTCATTGTTTACATTTGGCAGTACGCAGGTTATATAATGCTTATTTATATTACAGGTCTTAATACAGTGCCAGGAGATGTTATCGAAGCATCATCTATCGATGGAGCAACACCTATCCAGACACTTTTCCAGATTAAGATTCCTATGATTGCACCAACAATCACAATCTGTACATTCTTAACACTTACTAGTGCATTCAAGCAGTTCGATGTTAACCTTGCATTAACAAATGGTACAGGCTCTGTTTCAAGCTTCCTTGGAAGCTACCTTACAAAGGGTACTCAGATGCTTGCTCTTAACATTTATGACACTGCAGTTATTAACAACGAATATGCATTTGGTGAAGCTAAGGCGGTATTATTCTTCATCATCCTTGCATTTGTATCTATTGTACAGGTACGTATGTCTAACAAGAAGGAGGTAGAATTATAATGAAAATTAAAGAGAAGACCTCCAGGGTTGTTTTAAAGACAGTAGTAGCAATACTTATTGCAGTTTACGTATTATTTCCATTTTTCCTTGTTGTGATTAACTCATGCAAAACAACAAACGACATAACAGCTAATCCAATAGGATTAAATGGTGTATCTATTTCAAATTTAATTACTAACTTATCAGATGTAATTAACAATACACACTTTATGTTCTGGTCAGCATTTGGCTGTTCAGTAATCATCACAGTATTATCTTTAGTGCTTTTAGCTTTACTTGGAGCTATGGCTGCTTGGGTAATCTGCCGTAACAAGACAAAGTGGTCAGTAGTTATTTACTTTACATTTATTGCATCAATGATTATTCCTTTCCAGGTAGTTATGCTTCCACTTATCTCTACATTCAGAGATGTAGGAAAGTTCATTGGTATCTCAATGCTTCAGTCAATTCCTGGTATCATTTTTGCTTACCTTGGATTCGGTGGCGCTATGACAGTATTCATTCTTAATGGTTTCATTAAGGGTATTCCAATGGAGCTTGAAGAGGCAGCTTCAATCGATGGATGTTCACCAGAGCAGACATTCTTCATTGTAATTTTGCCACTTCTTAAGCCAGTTATTACAACAGTAACTATCTTAAATGGTATGTGGATTTGGAACGATTACCTTCTTCCATCAATGATGCTTGGACAGAATGGTAT
>CACYLQ010000216.1 GCA_902775195.1 uncultured Pseudobutyrivibrio sp. | reverse complement strand
CCTCCAGAAGTAATCTTATGATTGTATCCTCCTGGCATGCGCAAAATATCATCATGTATCTGCGCATCACGAGCTGCTAGAATCACCTCAAATGGTTTGATGGATTCATCCCACATACGGATATTATTTGAAATTGTATCCTCAAATAAAATGATATCCTGATCAACCACGGCTATAGAGCCAGTCATAACCTCTCTAGGGTATTGGGACCTGAGTTTGCCATCAAATAAAATCTCGCCACTCCATGGTTGGTATAACCCAGATATCAGCTTAGACAATGTGGATTTGCCACATCCAGAAGCTCCTACAATAGCTACTCTTTCACCAGGTTCAATGGATAAAGAAAAATCTTTTATTAATGGTTCTTCTAACCTTGAATATCCAAAGGTCAAATTTTTAATTTCTACTTTTCCTCTTAGCTTTGATAAATGCTCCGTAGAGTTATCTGCACTACTTTTAAGAGCTATATCATTAGGATAGGTCATAACATCTTCAACACGTTCCATATTTGTACGCATTTCCTGAATTGTCTGGCCCGCATTTATAAGTAAAGTAGCTGGACTAGTGAATGACGCAAGCAAACCCTGGAACATAAAAACAGCACCTAAGCTAAATTTACCTTCCATTACAAGATATACACCAAGTATCAAAACGATATAGTTGGCCAGTATGTCAAAAAATACCGGAAGCATTCCCCAAAACTGATCCGTCTTTACCGCCTTTACAGACTGAGCATTGGCCGATGCCTGATATCCTGCCCACTTCTCAAAAAATCCATTTTCTGCGCCACTGGATTTTATTGTTTCAATCATCTCAATTCCGCTTGCAGTGGTGGATTCCAGCTTTCCCATATCTCGTAGTTGAACTCTGGAAATATTTACTCGCTTTTGAGAAATAATTCTGGCTATGAAAGCATTGATTACCAGTGTACTAACACCAATAAGAGTAAGCAGAGGACTTTGTTCCAACATTAATGCCAAATATACAATCATCATCACTGAATTGATTACTATAGGGGCAAATGTATTTACCAAAGTTCCTGCAATTGATGCATTAAGATGTAATCTACCTTGGATGTCCCCCGCAAAACGTTGTGAGAAAAACTCCATTGGAAGACTTAACACCTTCCACATATACGAGCAATTGCCAAGGGCTGCCATTTTTCCATTAATCTTATATGAATAAATAGCTTTAATCCATTCAACAACCAATTGCAGCACTGCAATCATTACCATTATTAGAATAAATGGATATATCCAATTGCGATTCGTTCCAGACAGCAATCTATCAATAAAGATTTTGGATGTGACAGAATCAAACACACCAAACATATATACAAGGGCTGTAGTAATGATTACAAACACAACCATTCCACCTGTGCCCATCATTCTCTTTTTTGCAAAATCAATTATGCTTTTCTGTTTGCCCTCCATCACAAAGGAATCTGATGGAGTAAGACAAAGCACAACTCCAGTAAAGGATTCATCGAAAATATCCCAGCTAACGGTCACTAAACCTTTAGCTGGGTCATTAATATATGCTTTATTACCTTTAAAACCATTCAAAACCACAAAGTGGTTCATGTTCCAGTGTATAATACACGGAAACTTTCCATTCTTCTTAAGCTCCTCAGGGCTTAATCTAAAGGCACTTACTTCAAATCCGTAAGATTGGGCTGCCTTATAAATATTCTTGGCCTTTGAACCATCACGGGATACACCACAGTCAAGTCTTACCTGCTCCAGTGGTATCCATTTGCGATAGTAAGCCAAAATCATAGCGAGGCATGCAGCACCGCACTCTAGTGCCTCAAGCTGTAATATAACAGGTACCTTTGCAACACCTTTTGTAAGCGTAGGTGGAACCTTCTGTCTGTCCATTCATTCACCTGCCTTCTGTCAAAAGCTTAATTGGGTGTATCTGTTCTACTATAACTCTGGCATCATATGTTCCATCTGCCAAATCTACTTGTGTATGTGCAACCGCCCTGCCATATTCATCTGTATCTACAGAAGAAATAACATAATCCGTAGAAGCAATATGAGCAGTCATTCCGGTATTAATAGTACTATTTTCTTCTGTCCCGGTGATAACAATATCAGCCGTGCCACCAGTCACTACTGCTTTCCCATCAACATAAGTTGTTATGGTACCCACTGCAGTCCATGAAAAAAAGCCAACAAAAAGTAATACCACTATCGTTAGTATTACCCACACACCTGGGGCAGTAACCCTAAGATAGTCAGTTAATTGTTCTGGAGATGATATTCTTTCAAGTGTTTTTTTTCTAAATATTCTGTTTTCCATGTCTCCCCCAATTAGTCTTTCATTTAGCTATTACGCCATGAAATTAACCTCGTTGTTACTTTTAACTAAACCAAAATTAGGGCAAGGCCTTCCTGTATTTTTGTAATTTGTATTTTCACATACAAACACACCTGTGTTGCCGCCTTCTTCTCTTTTCTGGCTTTTGTACTTTAACTTAGCACCGCACTTCTGACAGTATGCTGTTACGTCCCCCTCATCTATGCTAATACCGCCTACTACATTTTCTAAATCGTTTAATTTAAGCTCCATATTTAATACCTCCTTGTTTCTTTTTTATTATGATAGCATCCTACTTGTCACAGTAATGTCACACCATTCATGTATAAGAATATTTTTATTATATCTGATTATCCTTAGGTAACTCCTTTTATCACAGTAATTTCACAGATAAATTAACCCAACACCTCTTCCATTGCATCCCAATCAAACAGCTTAAGGTTCTTTTCCACCTCTGCTACAATTTCTAGTTCATCTTTCGAAAGCTGGTAGCCTTTCAACTCTGAAAGAATCATCTCTATTGCATCACAATCCATGCGATTCG
>CACYLQ010000215.1 GCA_902775195.1 uncultured Pseudobutyrivibrio sp. | reverse complement strand
GTTTACCATGGCGGAATTGATGTAATTAAGAAGCCAGATAGCTTTTATATCACAAAAAGCTATAGATAATCTTTTGTCTTATAGTTCTTCATATGAGGTGACAAACTATAAGAAGTCAATAGATAAATGATGTTTTATTAGAATCTCAAAAAAAGCATAAAATTAGTAAGCCATCTGAATTTTGTATATCAGATGGTACATACATGAAGGGTATTGGCGTTATTTATCGTACTTTTGAAGGATTAAAATCGATATCTTGTTTTTCTAAAGCAAAAATAACTCTAACAAGCTTTTTAGCGACATGAGTTATAGCTACTCGATGAGGCTTTCCTTCAGCTCTTTTTTTGGCATAGTAGGTTGCGAATGTCATATCAAATCTAATCAAAGGCAAGCAACAATTTATTAATGCATATCGAAGTTGCGAGGAACCATGTTTTACCATTCTGCCACCATGAGATTCAGTACCAGAATCGCTAACACCTGGTTCTATGCCAGCAAAAGCAAGCATTTGAGCTGGTGTAGAAAAGTTTGAGATGTCACCATATTCAGCATAAATGATGGCAGCTGAAATAAGGCCTATACCTGGAATGGTAAGGCAGTGGGGATTAGCCTCTTTTACCAACTTTATAATTTCGTCTTCAAGAGTATTAATCTCTTGATTTAAAGATTTATAGAGTATCAATAAACTATTAAGCTCAACATCGAAGATAGAATTATTAGTGCCAACTGAATTTAAAGCTAATTTTCTCAGCTCTAAAAATTGTTGTGGAGAGAATTTCCCGCGGGACAGTTTTCGAATTGCATTATAATCATCTTCGTTCATAACAGCCATTTTTTCGGCAGAACCATAGGTTTCTAAAAGGTAAATAGCCGTTTTAGAGAAGCGTTCGTTGAAAAAAGGTTTGAATTCAGGAAATGTATGGTCTAATACATTTGTTATTTTTACTAGATATAGAGAACGCTGACGAACTAATCTATCTCTGAGTCGAGTTAATGACTTTAATGAATAAGAATGGTAAAATCCCTTTGAATGGGGTTTGTACTCAACAGTCATTAACCAGCGAGCTATAGATTCACAGTCTACAGAGTCAGTTTTTGTACGCCTTAGAGTGGTCGACTTTTTGTATTCAGAGATAAGGACTGGATTTACTTCCATAAATGAGAGAGAAGCATTTTCAAGGAAGAGCTCAAGATTTAGGGCATAATGAGAAGTTGATTCAAACCCTATTTTTATATCTTCTGAGCTTGATAAAGAATTTATAGTGGTAAGAAATTGATTAAATCCAGCCTTGTCGTTTTTAAAGGTGAATTTGGTGATAATAGATTGATTGTCTGCAGCTATAATACAGCAATCATGTTTGTACTTGGAAATATCAATTCCAACAAAGTACATAGGCATAAAAATTACCTCCCTTTTTAGTATAGTGGCACTGTTGTCTTCCACAGAAAGAATCGGCTGTGTAATCACGTAAATACAAACGTCAAGCGTTAACAAACTAATTACCAGTAATAGACGAATAACTGTGGTCTGAGTCACCTCATACCAGTCAAAGCTGTAAAAATATAGAAACAGATCCACAGTGCCTAAAAATAAATATATCAAAAAGGATTGAAATATGCCCAGAGAACCTGGGAGAAAGGAAAAATCCAATCACTATTTTGATGATTGGATTATACGTGACAAAATGAATTATACAATTGAAAACAATATACTTAAATTAACAGTTGCAGAGCATGGTGCTGAGATAAAATCCTTGATTCGTAAATGCGATAATAAAGAAATAATGTGGCAGGCAGATGCTGCATTTTGGGGAAGAACATCGCCAGTATTGTTTCCAGTTGTTGGCAGCTATTATCAGAAGAAATCAGTATATGATGGAAAGACATATGAGATGGGGCAGCATGGATTTGCAAGAGATATGGATTTCGCGTTAATTAATCAGACAGATAATAAGCTGACCTTTGAGCTTAACTCTAATGACAGTACCCATGAAAAATATCCATTTGATTTCAAGCTAACCATTACATACATCATAGAGGAAAGCACAGTTAAAGTATGCTGGAATGTGGAAAATACTGATGATAGAAAGATGTATTTCTCCATCGGTGCTCACCCTGCATTTAACGTGGATCTTGATACAGATTATCTCAGATTTGAGAAGGCAGGGAAGGCAGTAGCAGCAATCACAGCAAATATTATTGCAGGTGATGGCAGTGGATGTCTTTCAGATGAAAAGGATAATTATGATCTTTCGGATGGTATTCTTAAGATGTCAGATGAGCTGTTTTCAAAGGATGCTCTTGTTATAGAAAATCAGCAGGCTGATAAGGTGACTATTCTAGACAAGGACAAGAAACCAGTGCTTTCTGTAACATGTCCAACACCTTTATTTGGCGTTTGGTCTCCAGTTGCAAAGCATGCGCCATTTGTATGTATTGAGCCATGGTACGGCCGATGCGATAGAGTAGGATTTAACCAAAAGCTTGAGGAGAGAGAATATGGTAACAGCCTAAATCCTAATGAATCATTTGACAGTGAATATGATATTATTCTCAACTAGTTCTGGTAAGTGAAATCTGAAGCGCCTGATAGCTGACATCAACAGCGAATCAGGCGCTTTTATTTACTATTCACAGTTTTATTGATTTTATATGCTATCATGTATTCGTGGTATTGTACGTAAACGGAATTAGTATAGTTGAAAGGTAAGATATGGTTGAGGTAGCAAGCTGGGTAACACTTAACTTTTTCACGTCCTTTTTGTTAATACTTTTGTTGATTTTCCAGAATAAATCATCACGACTCCAAAAGGGGCGAAAATATTCTGCTATATTGAAATGTACACTGATATTGCTTATTTCCGAATCAATAGGTCGTATTGGG
>CACYLQ010000214.1 GCA_902775195.1 uncultured Pseudobutyrivibrio sp. | reverse complement strand
TAAAATCTTTGCAGCTATCTCACGTGCTAACATACAGGTAGACGAATCAGCAAGAATCACTGACGAAGACATTCGTAAAATTACAAATCAGGTTACAGATTATTGCTCTAATCTAGACCGTATTCCAGGTGTAGAAGAGGTTCAGGATAGAGTAGAGCATGACCTTATGGCCCATGGTGCCTACGATTTAGCTAGATGCTATATCACCTACAGATACACAAGAGCATTGGTTAGACAGAGCAATACTACAGATGACAAAATCCTAAGTCTAATAGAATGCGATAATGAGGAAGCAAAGCAGGAGAATGCAAATAAGAATCCTGTTATTAATTCCACACAGCGTGATTATATGGCAGGAGAGGTATCTAAGGATTTATCTGAAAGATTACTTCTTCCAGAGGATATCGTAAAGGCTCACAAGGAAGGAATCATTCACTTCCACGATATGGATTACTATGCACAGCACATGCATAACTGTGATTTAGTTAATCTTGAGGATATGCTTCAAAACGGCACAGTTATTACTGGAACACTTATTGAAAAGCCTCATAGCTTTTCTACAGCTTGCAATATAGCAACTCAGATAATAGCTCAGGTTGCATCTAATCAGTACGGAGGACAGTCTATATCTTTAGCTCATTTGGCACCATTTGTTCAGGTTAGCCGAGAAAAGTTCAAAAGAGAGCTTGATAAGGAGCTTGAAGAATGTGGCATCACTCTTAATGATGAAGATAAGAAAAAGATGATAGAGCAGCGCGTTAAGGAAGAAATCAAGCGCGGTGTTCAAACAATTCAGTACCAGGTTGTAACACTTCTTACAACTAATGGTCAGGCGCCATTCGTTACTATATTTATGTATCTTAACGAAGCCAAGAACGAACAGGAGAAGAAGGATTTAGCTCTTATTATTGAGGAGGTTCTCAGACAACGTTATCAGGGTGTTAAGAATGAACAGGGAGTTTGGATTACACCAGCCTTCCCTAAGCTTATATACACCTTGGAAGAGGATAATATTCACGAAGACAGCCAGTACTATTATTTAACTGAGCTTGCAGCTAAGTGCACAGCTAAGAGAATGGTACCGGATTATATATCAGAGAAAATCATGAAGGAGCTTAAGGGCGATGTATTTACATGTATGGGTTGCAGAAGCTTTTTAACTCCAGACAGATTTACAGACGCTGGCATTGGAAACATTGCTAACGCTAAGAATTACGAAGAGGGTAAGCACAAATATTATGGTCGTTTCAACCAAGGCGTTGTTACAGTTAACCTGGTCGACATTGGCCTTTCTGCTAACAAGGACATGGATGCTTTCTGGCAGATATTTGATGAAAGAATGGAGCTTTGCCACAAGGCACTTAGATGCCGCCACGAAAGATTACTTGGAACAACATCAGATGTTGCACCTATTCTTTGGCAGTACGGTGCTCTTGCAAGACTTGATAAGGGCGAGGTCATTGACAAGCTTCTATACAACGGCTACAGTACATTAAGCTTAGGTTATGCTGGATTATGGGAATGTGTCATGGCTTTGAATGGCAAAAAGCTTACAGAACCTGAGGGGGAAAAGCTTGGCCTTGAAATCATGAATAAGCTTAATGAATACACTAACAAGTGGAAAGAAGCTGAAAACATTGATTATTCATTATATGGAACACCACTTGAAAGCACTACATACAAATTCGCTAAATGCTTACAGAAGCGATTCGGTGTTATCAAGGGAGTAACTGATAAGGGTTATATCACCAACTCTTATCACATACATGTTACAGAACCAATCAATGCCTTCGATAAAATAGCTATCGAAAGCCGCTTCCAGGCTCTTTCTCCAGGAGGAGCTATCAGCTATGTTGAAGTTCCTAATATGAACAACAACATTGACGCTGTTATGAATGTAATCAAATACATTTACGATACCATTCTTTATGCAGAGCTTAACACCAAAAGCGATTACTGCCAGGTGTGTGGCTGGGATGGAGAAATCGAAATAAAAGAAGATGACGGCAAGCTGGTTTGGGAATGCCCAAGCTGCGGTAACCGTGATCAAAACAAAATGAATGTAGCAAGACGTACCTGTGGTTATATAGGAACTCAGTTCTGGAATCAGGGCCGTACCATGGAAATAAAAGAACGTGTCTTGCATTTATAGGATATGAACTACGGAGCAATCAAAAACTGTGATATAGCAAATGGAATAGGAGTGAGGGTCAGCCTGTTTGTTTCAGGATGTAGGAATCATTGTAAGGGATGCTTTCAGCCAGAAACATGGGACTTTAATTACGGCGATAACTTTACAACAGAAACTAGTGATGAGCTAATAAAGCTACTTTCGCCTGATTACATCAATGGATTAACTATCCTTGGAGGAGACCCTTTCGAACCGGAGAATCAAAAGGTGCTGCTTCCTTTTATGAAGCGTGTAAAGGAAACATATCCTAATAAGGATATTTGGGTATACACAGGCTACACCTACGAAAGTCTTACCTCTGGCAGTGCAGCAGTACATACAGCTGAGGCTAAGGAAATGTTATCATTAATTGATATATTGGTCGACGGACCATTCATAGAGGATAAGAAAAACATCCGCCTTAGATTCAAAGGCTCAGAAAATCAAAGAATAATTGATGTGAAAAAGACTATATCACAGGGACAGATTGTCCTGAAGGAATAAAAATTCTCTCGACCCCTCCTATAAAGGAAAGGTGAGAGAATGTTATCAATCGATTATTATAATAACATACATTATATATAATTGATTATTTTGGCATAAACTGTCGAATTTACGACATAAATGGTAATGTTATAGGATCATTATTTTTAATGAGCTGTAAAACAAAAGCACATTAGTATTCCCGATTGGAATATTAAATCGCTTTATTTGAATG
>CACYLQ010000213.1 GCA_902775195.1 uncultured Pseudobutyrivibrio sp. | reverse complement strand
ACTTGCAAATTTTATTTCAAATTACTGTAAAAGGTCTGTTCTGATATAGCCCTCTTTCTTGCCATATTTAACCTTTGTCCAGCCTTCAGAATAGCTCATGACAACGGTAACCTTTTCACCTGCGTAAGCAACTGCTACCTTAGATGAAGATGTATCCATCTGTGAGCGAATGTTAATTGTTGAATCAAGAGTGATTTCTGTTCCCTCTTTAATACTAGTAGCATTTGTTGCCTCTTGAGTCTCTTCTGTGGCTGTATCGTTGCCATCAGCTGAATCTAATGTTGTTACGGCATCCTTTGTGATATAAGCCTTTGTTCCATTGTAATCAAACTTGTAGAAGTCACCCTCTTCACCGTAAATCTTAATTTCTACACCTGAATTAATAGAACCAAGTCTGTTACTGTTTTTATCAGCAGCTTCTCTTACATTTGCCTTAGCGTTAGTCTTACCTGTGTATGAATTAGCTTCCTCTTCTGCTTCTGCCTGTGCAGCTGCCTCAGCCTCAGCCTGTGCTGCAGCCTCCTCTTCAGCCTTCTTTTCTGCTTCTTCTGCAGCGGCTACCTCAGCATCGTAATCTGTATGCCACTGAGCATGTGCAGCTGGAAGTGTTTCGCTCATAAATGTATTAAGTGCAGAATCTTCTTCAAGAGCCTTTGTGTATGCATCCTGTATATCGGCTTCCATATCAAGCAAATCCTGTTGACGGATAAATACGCCGATTAAATCAGAAATCTCTGAGTCCATTTCATAAATATTGTTATTCTGATTGAATGAACCATAAATGTTATTAATGAATAACTTTCCATCTTCATTAGTTTCAACATAGAAGAAATCAAGTCCAGGAGCTGGTGTATCGATATCTTTGTATTTAAGCTCTACTGAAATAGTTTCTGTATCGCCATCAGCATATGCGATGTAGTAATCATTGATTAATGCTTCTAGCTCTTTATTACTGTTTTTCTTAAATTCTTTAGTTGCATTAGCTGTTGATTTAGTTGATGTGGTTTCCTTCGTTTCCTTTGGGGTGGTTCCTAAGAATAAGATTAGAACCATGGCTAAGAAAATGCCCCCTGCTAAGAAATATCTTCTGAATGTATAAATAAACTGTCCACAAAATAGACCAATATTTTTTATTTTAGATTTGATGTCTTGAAAATTCATGAGTGTCCTCCAATATGTCATCGTCTTCTGAATAACTGTAGACGGCCGGATTCGAACCGGCGGTCTTCGGAGTCGGAGTCCGATGCGTTATCCAGCTACGCTACGCCTACTAATTTATCTGCCGAATTATTGTAACACAACTTACATTCTACATCAAATTTTCTGTTACCTTTTTTAACGAACCTTTAGTTGATAAAAGTGTTAAAGTGTTTTAAAATAATGTCAATTTTTAATAGGAGGACATGTTTATGAATCCATCAGGTTCAACTAATCTAATATGCTTACTTGGAAGTCCTGTTTCCCACAGCATCTCTCCCGCTATGCATAACACAGCTTTTGATGCACTGGGGCTTGATTATTCTTACATGGCCTTTGATGTTAAGGAAGAAAATCTTAAAACTGCAGTGGAAGGATTAAAAACCTTAGGCTGTATGAATTTCAATTTAACCATGCCTCTTAAAACAGCTATTATTCCATTGTTGGATGAAATCGACGAGGCTGCAAAGCTTTCCCATTCTGTAAATACTTGTGTAAATGAAAATGGAAAACTTAAAGGCTACACCACAGATGGCATCGGCTTTTTAAAATCCATGCTGGATTCTGGAATAACCTACAAGGATAAAACAATTACAATTCTTGGTGCAGGCGGTGCAGCAACCTCTATTGTTACCCAGGCTGCAATAGATGGCGTTAAAAAAATAAATATTTTAAAACGAAATAATGCATCCTTCGTATCCACCTGCGAATTCGCTGATAGAATATCAGATGCCACAGGCTGCGAAGTTTTAGTTCATGATATTAATGATATGTCTGTTATGGAAAAAGATATTTTAGATAGTCATATACTTATCAATGGAACAAACGTTGGAATGGGCGATGATGACCGTTCCTTAGTTCCAAAGGAATTCCTTAACCCAAGCTTAACTGTATGTGATGTCATTTATCATCCCCCTGAAACAAGGCTTCTAAAAGATGCTAAGGAACAGGGCTGCAAAATCATGAATGGCAAATACATGCTTTTATATCAAGGTGCCGCAGCTTTCAAGCTATGGACCGGACATGAAATGCCAATAGATCTTATCAAAGCAAAATGCTTTGATGTATAGAAAGGACAAGAATAATGAGCTTTAACTACTTAAAGAAAATGCCAACACCTGAAGAAATCAAAGCTGAGCTTCCTGTTCCAGAGGAAGTAAAGAAAATCAAAGCTGAACGCGATAAGCAAATTGCTGATATTATCACAGGCAAGGATGATAGATTTTTATGTATCATCGGCCCATGCTCTGCTGATAACGAAGATGCAGTATGTGAATATATCGAAAAGCTTGCAAGAGTAGCTGATGATATCAAGGATAAGGTGTTAGTTGTTCCTAGAATATATACTAACAAGCCTAGAACCACCGGAAGCGGTTACAAGGGCATTGCATCACAACCTGATCCAAACGAAGCTCCCGATATGGTAGCAGGACTTAAGGCAATGAGAAAAATGCACATTAGAGCTATGACAGAAACACATCTTACCGCTGCTGATGAAATGCTTTATCCAGAAAACTGGGGATATGTTGATGATTTGCTTTCATACGTTGCTATTGGTGCACGTTCCGTTGAAGATCAACATCACAGACTTACTGTTTCAGGCTTCGATGTAGCTTCAGGAATGAAGAATCCTACATCAGGTGATTTTTCTGTAATGCTTAACTCCGTATATGCTGCCCAGCATCCACATCATTTTACATTTTCAGGCTACGAGGTTAAGACAACAGGTAATCCTTTAGCTCATACAATACTTAGAGGCGCCGTTTCAAAGCATGGTAACAGTACCCAGAATTATCACTACGAAGATTTAATTAGACTTCACAATATGTACGAGGAAATGGATTTAGTTAATCCAGCCTGCATTATAGATGCAAATCATTCTAATTCAAACAAACAATTCAAGGAGCAAATCAGAATTGTAAAAGAAGTGATGCACAACCGCAATCACTCAGATGCTATTAAGAATTTAGTTAAGGGCGTGATGATTGAAAGCTACTTAGTAGAAGGCTGCCAACCTATCTCCGACCACCAGACCTACGGACAGTCTATTACAGACCCATGTCTTGGATGGGAAGATACACGCCACCTGCTATACACAATAGCAGAAAGAAACTAAAAGGCTTCCCCCTCTGGGGTTGCTAGGCTCCAGTGGAGCCTGTTTAGCAACGACCGAGCCGGGAGGCGAGACAAGCTGTCACCGCAGGTGACTGATGAGGGAAATATCTAAAAAAGACCCTCATCCGTCTGCTACGCAGCCACCTTCCCCCAAAGGGGGAAGGCTATTTTCTTGCCGCATAAGCCATAATAGCTGCCACTGTTTTGGCATCTTGGAGCTTGCCGGAGTAACACATGTCCGTAAGTTCTTTAAGGTCGTAGGCTTCAATATCTATATCTTCTGCCTCATCAAGGTGCTGCTCACCAATTTCAACTAAATCTGTAGCTAAATATACATCTATTAGTTCGTCGCAGAAAGCCACTGTAGATTTAAGTGATAAAAGCTTTTCCAGCTTGCCTGCACGATATCCTGTTTCCTCTTCTAGCTCTCTAGCGGCGCAAATGCTGGTGTCTTCATT
>CACYLQ010000212.1 GCA_902775195.1 uncultured Pseudobutyrivibrio sp. | reverse complement strand
TACTCCTGCTCTTTTCTTTTTTGGGAATCAATATCGATGATACCTGCAATCAATCGCTTCTCACCATCTTCAGATAACATTGCAACCTTTAGGCACACATAATGTGGGCGACCTTCTAGCATAGCCCTATATTCCAAATTATACATGCCCTTTTGAGCTATCTGTTTCATCACTTCTGCCTTGCAGAAAAGTGCCTTAAACATTTCACGATCGCCAGCATAAATCAACTCAGCTCCGTCTGTAAAAGGCTGTTTAAAGAAGTCATCTCCCTGCTTAACAATATTCAGCCTTGAATATTTCTCTGCCGAATCGTACTCAGTAAAGGCATTTGTCTCTGGATTGATTGAATACATGCAGATATAATCTCCCGAAAGGGCTGCCAAACGGGCATAGGCCTTGCGTTCATGTTTTATTCTTTCCAATTCTTCCAGATGCTTTAGCTCTGCCTGATTATTAATGTATCCCAGCAAAACAACCTTTGCCGCAATGGTTCCTTTATCTTTGTTTTCTGCAATTTTTTGGATAATAAGATGTACTCTATTTCCGTTTTCCAGATTTTCATCGATAATGAAATTCGTACGTCTTGTAATTCCATCGATGAATGTCAACGCTATATTTTTGCCTAACTTATCAGCCAAATCGAAATATGATAGCTTTCTACAACCACTGCATGGCACTTCATGCTTTTTCACGAATTTACGGTAAGATGCATTACTGTTAATTTCAGTAATGGAATTTGCACCCACTTCCAAAACCACCATTGGCAAGCAGTCAAAATAGTCCTTTAAATCTATATCTTCTTCCATATAAGAAGACATATCATAAAGGTTTACCTTGTCCAAAGCATCGTAGTACTGTGCATCATTTTGATTTTCGAATCCAATGGCGGAATTAGTCTCGTATCTTTTTAGTATGTCCTCAAAAGAAAGAGGTTTTGAATAATAAAATCCCTGGATTTTGCCACAGCCTATTTCTTTTAGAGCATCAAACTGCTCCTTATTTTCAACACCTTCAGCAATAGTTTCACTGCCTAAGGCTCTAGCTGTCCTTATCAATTCGGTAACTACTATTTTGCAATTGTTATCAGACACCACCTTTTCCAGGTAGTTTCTATCAAATTTAACTGCATCAAAATCAAATGAGCGCAATACATCTATGGAAGAATAACTGCTTCCATAATTATCAAGCCAAATCTTGAATCCCAGGTCACGCAGCTCATTTAGCTTTGATTTAATAAATTCTTTATCTTCATAGAATGATTCTTCAGCCAGTTCGAAAACTATATTACTTCTGTCAATTCCTGAAGAATCAACAATACGTTTAATTTCAGATATAAAATCACATGAATAAAAATCGGATTTAGAGATATTAATAGACTCAGGAACCATGCCTCTTCCTATGTCATGAATATGCTCCATCTTCTTAATAACCTTCTGAAGTACATATAAATCCAGCTTGTAGGCAAGATTATGTCCTTCCAAAATACGCACGAAAATATCCGGAGAAATATTTCCATTCTCTGGGTCTTCCCAACGTGCCAATGCTTCATCATTGCAGATTTGTTCATTGTACACGCGAATTACTGGCTGATGCATAACCTTTATCCAGCCATTATCAAGCGCTTTGTCCAAATTATCGATTATGTAGTTTTCGCTCACTTTTGCTGTCATAACCCTCAACCCTATTCATCTATTCACATCACTACACACTCTCAGTTATTACATAATACAAAAATTATGTGTAGAATTTGTTATCATATATAACAATTATAAAAAAAGACTGGCCAAAGCCAGTCTCTAAATAATTACATTTCAATAATTTTATGGATGACAATTGCCACAGCGGGTATAGCCCTGTGCTTCTAAATCAGAAATTGAGCAATTTACATCCTGTCTATTTTCAGGTTTTATTGTGGAAACAGACCTGCAGCCCGGCAGATGAATCTTTTTTGTATTAGTGTTCAATACATAATCTGCTGTCGCCTGAACTGGCTCTTGAACTGTAGCTTCAGGCTGTGGTGCTGGAGCCTCTGCCACTTTTGCCGCACCAGTCTGCTAATCAATATCAATATTAGGCTGCACATTATGGCAAAATACATTAAATGATATTCCTCTGCCATGGTCCTCTACTGAATAGGCCTCCATCATTACACCGCGACATACCAATTCATCATCTACAAATATTGGTGTGCAGCGATATAGCACATGATTGTCGGTCTTATCAATATATTGGGCAACCTTCTCCTCATAAGGAAGCATGCCATCCACATTCATGTAGCGTGTACCTGTAATAAGATTCTTCTTGTTAGCATTTTCGCCCGCTAAACAAAAGGCAATTAAATGACATCTATTGTATAGATATCTGTCCTGGATAATATCGGCGAATTTGTATGTGTGCCATCCTGTAGGCTTAACCTTTCCAATGGCGCCACGCTTTTCTGTGGGCATCAGCTCTTTGGAAAGATTAGCATAGGCTACGCCGCATCTTTTAAGATTATCCAGCCTTGAGTAAGATTCAAAGGATTTGGTGTTCTTCTTCTCCTTTGTTGTGAAAAATGGAACATTGCCATTTATCGGTGTACTGGCCTTCCCTGCAAATGAAGGGATAGACTCGTAGGTAAGAGTTTTGCTTGAAACTACCTGCTCATTTGCTGCCACTGCTGTTTCATTGCTAAATCCAAAACAGCTTACGGCTAATGCAAATGCAAGCACCAAGCTTACAAGCCGTCTCTTAAATTTGATTTTTGTCTCGTCCATGATGTACTCCTTAAATATAAAACTCACCGTTTGAGGCAATAACCTGTTTGTACCAATCGAAAGATTTCTTCTTTCTTCTTGCAAGTGTACCTGTTCCATCGTCATATTTTTCAACGTAGATAAAACCATAACGCTTTGCCATCTCACCTGTTGATGCACTAACAAGGTCGATACATCCCCATGGAGTGTAACCCATAAGGTCAACGCCATCATTTACTGCAAGTGCAGATGCAACAAACTGATGATGAAGAGCCTGGAATCTCTCCTGTGGCTTGTCAGGCACCTGATTTACAGGACCTGAATAACCCTTAACTGTACCAGTTGAAAGAATTGCACCAAATGGCATTGTACCAGCATTGATTTCGTTGAAGGTTAACCAATATTTAACCTTTCCCTGATATCTGGCAAAAATAGCCTTGCAGTAGTTCATGAAGTAGTCGATAAGCTCTCTGCCTTCCCAGCCGTTGTACTTTTCTACAAGAGCGTAAGGAAGCTCATAATGAGAAATTGTAACAAGTGGCTCGATGCCGTGCTTCTTGCAGCAATCAAATACCTTGTCGTAGAAAGCAAGACCTGCCTCATTTGGCTCAGATTCCATGCCTGTTGGGAAAATTCTAGTCCAGTTGATTGATGTTCTGAACACCTTGAAGCCCATCTCTGCAAAAAGGGCAATATCCTCTTCATAGTGATGATAAAAATCTATAGCCTCGTGGGATGGGTAAAGTGTCCCCTCCTCGATAGTTGTTGTCAGTCTCTTTGGAGTTGTGTGACTACCATTTGTGCACATATCAGATACTGATGCACCCTTATCTGTTGTGATACCGATAGCGTGACCTGTTGAGAAGAATGCTGTGATTGTTCCATCAGCTGGAGCGTATACCTTGCCTTCTACTGGAACGATTGCAATACCCTTACCCATAGCCTCTGAAGAGAATGCTGCATCAGAAACCTCTGTTAATGGCTTAACTTCGCCCTTTACTGGAGCTAAAAGAACTTCACCGTTTACTGTTGCAGAAGAATTAAGCTCCTTCTTTGCTACTGGAGCATCATCCTTGTAAATAATCATTGTAAGGATGAATGAAACTGCTACAGCTACAAGGATTGAGATGATTACCCAAATCATGCTGTAAAGGCTGTTTGTGTTTGGATCAATGTAGCATGGAAGTCCGAATAATCCAAGACCACCCATTGTGTAAGACTTAACACCTGCTAATGCTGTGATAATACCACCTGCTGCGCCACCGATACAAGAGATAACGAATGGCTTCTTCTTTGGAAGTGTAATACCATAGATACATGGCTCTGTTACACCAAATAAACCTGAAATAAATGCTGGGATAGCGATATCCTTAAGCTTCTTATCCTTTGTCTTAAGAATCATAGCAAGTACTACAGCTGACTGTGCGAATGATACACAGAAGTATATCTCTGACATAAAAAAAGCCTGACCCTTTTGCAGGATCAGGCATAAAATCACGTTGATATTTTTGTTATGAAGCTGCCTG
>CACYLQ010000211.1 GCA_902775195.1 uncultured Pseudobutyrivibrio sp. | reverse complement strand
CACATTGGGTTAGACATTGTTAACCATGATTATAAATATCAAATCTTATAAGAATATTTTTCAAGCCCAAAACACAAAAAGACCAGCCGAAGCCAGTCCTAATGCTTTTCTCTGATTAGCTATGAAATTTCCCAATTTAGAAGCATCCAATAGTTTAGTCAATTCGACTAGTCATCTAAGCCTATAACAAACACCTATTACTATCTCCAAGGTATTTTACTTTACAGATAGTAATCATACATGCGTTTTTTACTACCTGAGGGGCAATTATATTCACAGATAGTAAGCCAACTACTATCTACAGGATATTTTTTATCACAGATAGTAGTTTTGGCGATTTCGTCTACTACCTATAGAGCAATGCGTCGTCTAGGTAGTAATTAAGTAAGACTTATATAAATTTATAATTTATCAATGTCTTTATCCTAGTCGATTTGACTGCCTAATCAAAACATTAATTACCATGTTCTTGAAACATGAGTACCTAGCCGTAACAAAACTTAATAGAATCCTAAGCTATGTTAAAGAAAACTGCAAACCTAGTTTTCCTCAAAAAACTTTTTAAATTCAATGCCTAGCATTGTAATATCATCAAACTGCTCTGCCTCACCCTTGAAGCTATTTACGCTAGCGGAAACTTTATTTAAAGTATTTTCCATGGACATACCCACTGTAGTATTTAATACTTCAAGCATGCGCTCTGTGCCGTACTGTTCTTCTTTCTCGTTAATAGCTTCAGGCACGCCATCCGTATATACGAATATTCTATCGTTAAGCTCCAGCTTGATTTCGTATGGTTTTGGTTTAACACCAGGCATAGCTGCAAGGGCTACGCTGTGCTTATCCTTTATCAGCTCATACTTTCCATTCTGATGCATGATGGCTGGATACTCATGTCCAGCATTGGCGCAGGCCATACATCCTGTTGCAAGATCTAGAATTCCAATCTAAACCGTAACAAACATTTCAGCATCATTTCCTTCACACAGGGCTTCGTTTGTTTTAATCAGGATTTCTTCCGGTGTTCCACCAGCCTCTGCAAAACTTCTGATGGCTGTTTTACTACGCATCATAAACAATGCAGCTGGGATTCCTTTGCCTGAAACATCAGCTATTACAAAGGCAATCTTATTTCTATCAACAAAGAAGAAATCGTAGAAATCTCCACCCACTTGTTTTGCCGGATTCATGGATGCGAAAAGTTCAAACTCATCTCTATCTGAAAAGTTAAAAATCTGTGGTAATGCAGATGTTTGAATGGTTCTCGCTAAAATCAATTCCTGCTCTATACGTTTTTCAGCGGCGTTTATATAGCCCTTAAGTGCCACAACAGTCTGATTAATATCGTCAGATAAAGACGCGAACTCTAACGAATTGCGGACTGTTACAGTCTCGTTCAAATTTCCATTTGTAATCTTACTTAAAGAAGTGTTAATCAGTTGGATGTTATTAACAACTATTCTATTTACAAGATAAGCTATCAACACATATATTGCGGTGAATAGCAAGATGTCTGCGAGGGCAAACTCATAAGCTTGGGCATCGCGATACCAGTAAACCTCGCTTTTTGGCATTGTGACTGCAAGGATTTTGTTGTTGTCTATGCTCTGAGCATAGAATAATGAATTAACTCCGAAGAATGGTCCTTCCTCAATGCTACCTAGATTTCCAATAAGATTTGTATATTCGTCGTTATCCAGTGTTGCCCCTATATTTTTTCCTTTTAAAACAACTCTGTCTTTCGTAATAATGCCGTATACAATATTGCTGTCAGCATCCAAATTAGTCTCGTGTAATTCATAGTTGGATGATATGGTATCAAAGTTTCTGGTCAATAAGGATTTACAATATTGATTTGCTGTCTGGGTTTGGAGAATATAGGAAAAAATAAAACTTCCAATAATAACTATAGACATAATTAAGAAAAGCCATTTCTGAAACTTTCTAGACAATGGCTCATTATCTTCTTCGATTTTTTGGAAGGGATTAACCCATTCACCGGAAAACACCTGGAGCAAAATAGAACAGACGCACATTCCGATGGCTGTAAATATAATCATCGGTACTGCGCAAGTGCTAACTACTAGGAAAGCCATCCTCATATCATTTCGATGAGTGATGAAAACTACGTACATGTGGAAAACTTCCATTACCGCACCCATGAATAGTGCATAGAAAGGTGTTAGCATTTTCCTGTTGAACATTTTGATTTTCATGGCCATGGCAACAAAGCCTGCCAGGCATGTGGACACGCTGCAAGCAATCCTTGTATATGAACCTACCCCAAAATAGGTTCCTGCTATATATCTTTCAATACCTCCGATTAAACCAGCTACAACACCGGCCGTTGGTGAAAAAAACAACCCCGCCGCCAGTGGTCCAATATCACGGACATTAATTATCATGCCCTCGTATTCCACTCCAAAATGAGTAGATATTATAGAACTGATTCCAAAAACAACTCCAATTAATATTTTTTGAAATCTATTTAGTACCAATTTATTAGTAAAATTCCATACAACCAATGTGAGTATAATGTACAGAATTGTAATACCAGACATTTTCACAATCATGCTTAACATGTTTTTATCTTCCCTTTAGCTGCTTTTTATTTTTGTACATCTCGGCATCCGCCTTTTCAAAAACAGCAGATACATTTGTATCCCCGTTATATACAGCTATGCCTGACGCTATTACGATATCGCCATCGTCTACGCGCTTTTCGTTTTCCCTTCTGAATTCGTTAATGATGTTTTCACGGTCGGTCAAATCCTCGTCTTGAAGGATAGCCACGAACTCATCTCCACCTACTCTGAAAACAGGACTGCGCTTAAAGGTCTGGCATATAATCTTGCAGCCTTTTTTGATGTAATCATCACCTGCTTTGTGTCCGTAAGTATCGTTAACATACTTCAAATTATTAATATCAAA
>CACYLQ010000210.1 GCA_902775195.1 uncultured Pseudobutyrivibrio sp. | reverse complement strand
TTTATGAATCATGTCAACTATTTATTACAAAATAAAAAGACCCTTATATCATTTTGATATAAAGATCTTTTCTAGTCATCTTAACTTAATGACATTGCCCGCTGGCCGCCTTTTAAAGGGAGAATGATATATGAAAAAGTTTATCGCTCTTGCGATGATGTTATATTACTCCCTTTGTCTGATATGTAACTGTGAATCAAGTGAAAGTTATGTGAAGTTTATTTGATGACGTCAAAATTAAGAACGTTGGCATCATAATATTTTTCTTCAATAGCTGACTGCTTATCTACAGAATCAACCTCGACAGCATCTTCACCATCTTTTGCATAATAATATGATTCATTACCATCAGAATCGTATTCTGTCCATGCATATTCAACATCGATAAGCTCGCCATTTTTAATAGTGTATACACATGTACCATGGTATATACCACCGTAAAGGAATCCATCCTTTTCAGCAAGTGGATATGATGTACCATTTGAAGCTACTGAACCTATGCAACGTGGCATTCCATCTTTGTCGTAAATATAGATTGCAGAATCAATAGCTGCCATATTTCCATCCATATTGTCATATGCGCCACTGCAAACTAATAATGCATCTGTATCGCCAAGAGTTACATTAGTATATCCCATACCAGGCTCTAAAGCCTTATCTACGATATCTGTAAATGTATCACATCCAGTAATATCGATTCTTTCGGCTATATCCACGTCTGAAGCATCTTCATTAGTATCTTCGATTGTTTCCTCTACAGCTTCTTTCTGACTAGCTAAATCAGATTCCTTCTCGACAGCCTGATCTATAGCTGTGCTTTCCTCAACATTTGTTTCTCCGCCAGCATTACCGCATCCAACTAACATAAATGCGCATAATAATGCTACCACCATTTTTTTCATGAAATAACTCCTCCTCATAATATAAAATTTTTGTAATACACATTAAAGTTTAATATTATGTGGATTAAAAAACAACTATATATTATCAAGTATTTCAGGGTTATTTTCGGGATTATTTACATATATTCCAAACTCTTCCATTGTAGAGATGATGGTAGAACGAACAATATCTGCTACTTCGTGAGTTTTTAAATCCTTGTATTCATCATAGGTGATTGGCTTTCCAAAAATCACCTTTGTGGTAACAGGACCAGGCTTAAGGCTATTGAAAGCTAAGTATGAATCAATAAGTGTAACTGGAATGATTGGAGCCTTTGCTCGCATGGCACATTTGAAGCTTCCTGGTTTAAAACGCTGAACGATATTTCCGTTTGTGTTGTAGCCACCCTCTGAAAATAAGATAAAGCGCTTTCCTTCAAGAACTTCTTTGGTGATTTGATCCATTATGCGGATGTTCTGTCGAACGTCATCAAGTGCAAGTCGTTTAGCACCTAATAAATCAACCATTTCCCTAACAAGAAATCCATAAGATTTAGCTTTGTCCATAACGAAGGTACATGGTTCCCTGTGTGCATACATGATTCCTAAAGCATCGTATTTGCCCTGATGGTTTGGATACATAACGTAGCCACCTTCTTCAGGTAGATTCTCTGTACCGTATATTTCAGTAGTAATCCTGGCACTCTTTTTAAGATATCTGATCAAACGTAACGCATAGGCATATCTAGTCTTTTCCGGGTATTTATCCTTATGCTTTATCATCTTACGCATGGTAGGGATGATTTCTGGCCCACGCTTCGCGTTAAATAAAATTGCAATAAAAAAACGTAACATATACTCTCCTAAACACAAAATGTTGTGTGAAATCTATATATAATCCATATATATATTAACATATAAATAAGAGAGTTTGAATAGGATATGAAACTATAGCTGTTCATAAGAAGAATATTCGATTACTATAAACTTCCCTTCTGTGATGTTATCATCACCAAGATGATTAATCCTTTTAATGTTGTTAATGAAATCCTGTTTGTCAGTATAGTCAGGTCCCATGAACTGGTCTGCGATAGTCCAAAGGCTATCCCCTGGCTGGATTTCATAGCTGGTATAGTATGTATATACAGGTCTACTGCTATTGGCTGAAGCAATATTTGTAAATAGTAAAGCACCAAATATGACTGTAATTAAAAGAATAACTGCTACCATGATTTTTCTATTTCTTACGATAATTTCAGCTTTTCTATTGTTTCTCATTTTGAACCCTCCAAAATTATGTTCGGAACCTTTGTTCTGAATTCAATATAATACCGAACAACCGTTTTGTCAACATTTTTTTCGAACAAAATTTCTGAAAGTTTGTTTGCAAAAATATGTTCAGTGTGCTATTGTAAGTGTATAGTAAATTTGAAAGGAGTATTTCGCTATGGCATACGGAAAAATATCTGCTAAGCAGCGTGAAATTCTTGAAGAAATAAAGCAGGCTATTTTGAATAAGGGATACCCACCTACAGTTAGAGAACTCTGTGATGCATGTAACCTCAAATCTACATCTTCTGTACATGCACATTTGGAAACACTTGAAAAAAACGGATATTTAAAACGAGATCCATCGAAGCCTAGAGCTATCGAAATCGTAGATGATAATTTTAATATGATTCGTCGTGAAGTTGTTAATGTTCCTGTTGTTGGAAATGTTGCTGCTGGCCAGCCACTTCTCGCTGTACAGAACATTGAAGAATACTTCCCTATTCCAGCTGAGCACGTTCCTCAGCACCAGGCATTTATGCTTAGAGTTAAAGGCGAATCAATGATTAATGCCGGTATTCTTGATGGTGATACTATCATTGTTCAGCAGCAGGATACAGCTAATAACGGAGATATGGTTGTTGCACTTGTGGATGACAGTGCTACAGTTAAAACATTTTATAAAGAAAACGGTCACATTCGTCTTCAGCCTGAAAACGATACTATGGATCCAATCATCGTAGATAATTGTGTAATCCTCGGAAAAGTGTTCGGCGTATTCCGTTTCTTCTAAATAAAAAATACCC
>CACYLQ010000209.1 GCA_902775195.1 uncultured Pseudobutyrivibrio sp. | reverse complement strand
TCATTTTCCTTTTAAAGGAAACATCAGTATTTTCCACAATCAGTCTGATGGATTTGATGTTTACTGCAAAGGATTTAATAGGAATGTACGCAAAGACTATCGAGTGCTTATTCCTTCTTGTAGTTTTCTATTTGATAATGCTTCTTCCAGTTTCAATACTTGGAGCATTTGTAGAAAGGAGGATGCGCTATGGCCAATTTGGGGATTGATGTTTTATTCAAAGGCACCAATTTTTTAAGACTTTTACAGGGACTGTGGGTTTCAGTAGAAATCAGTCTTGTAGCAGTTGCAATCAGTATCATATTAGGCTTGCTTGTAGGTGTATTGATGACATTAAACAAGCTATGGCTTAAGACTATTCTAAAAATCTATCTTGAAATTGTAAGAATTATGCCGCAGATGGTGCTTTTGTTCATTGTATATTTCGGAACAACCAGAGTATTTGGTTGGGACATTACAGCGGAGGCTGCAGCTATATTTGTATTTAGCTTTTGGGGCGTTGCCGAAATGGGAGATTTGGTAAGAGGCTCCATCAAAAGTATCCCAAAGATTCAGTTTGAATCGGCCTACGCTCTTGGCATGGATAAAAAACAGACTTACTTTTACATCATATTGCCACAGACAATTAGAAGGCTGATTCCTCTTTCTATCAATCTGATTACAAGAATGATTAAGACAACATCTCTTGTAATGATGATTGGAATAGTGGAAGTTCTAAAGGTGGCACAGCAGATAATCGAGGCAAACAGAAAGGTATCACCTAATGCGGCCTTTGGAGTATTTGCAGTGGTGTTCTTATTGTATTTCATAGTGTGCTGGCCTATTAGCAGGCTTGCAGTTTATTTAGAGAAAAGGTGGGCGTAATGAGCGAATTATTAAAGGTTACACATTTACAAAAGAAATTTGGAGATAATGTTGTATTAAAAGACATCAACCTATCTGTTAAAAAAGGAGAGGTTGTGGTTATCATAGGTCCATCTGGCTGCGGAAAAAGTACATTTCTAAGATGCCTTAATGGACTGGAGGAAATCCAAGAGGGAGTCATAGTGGTGGACGGTCTTCCTGTTGAAGCAGGCAAAAGGGAGATTACCAAGCTGAGACAGAAAATTGGAATGGTGTTCCAATCCTACGAGTTATTCCCTCACAAAACGGTGCTTGAAAACATAATTCTTGCGCCAATGAAGGTGCAGAAGCGTTCTAGAGATGAGGCAACTAAAGAAGCTTTGGAGCTATTAGATAAGGTTGGTCTTGTAGATAAAAAGGATTATTATCCAAGACAGCTTTCGGGGGGACAGAAGCAGAGAGTAGCAATCGTTAGGGCTCTTTTAATGCATCCTGATATCTTATTATTTGATGAGGTTACAGCTGCACTTGATCCAGAGATGGTGCACGAGGTATTAGAGACAATGCTTTCTCTTGCAAAGGCTGGCTCAACCATGCTGATAGTTACCCATGAGATGTCATTCGCAAGAGCTATTGCAGATAGAATAATATTTTTAGACAAGGGGGAAATTGTTGAAGAGAGCAATGATGCAAAAAGCTTTTTCATCAAGCCTTCCACTGAAAGAGCCCGTAAATTTTTGAAAACATTTGCTTATGAATAGACCAATAAACAAAGTAGGCTGGTTATAAAAGAAATTTATAGCCAGCTATAATTTTTGGCAATTATAAAACCTATTGACCTAGTAGGTAATAACGTATATCATAGTCTCATCTTAAAAAACAAACGAAAACATAAAAGGGAAATAAAAGGAGGAAACGAATATGAGCAACTATAGATTTGAAACATTAGCACTTCATGTAGGTCAGGAAAATCCAGATCCAGCATCTGATGCAAGAGCAGTACCTATTTACCAGACAACATCTTACGTGTTTAGAGATTCACAGCATGCAGCTGATAGATTTGGTCTTGCAGATGCAGGTAATATATATGGAAGACTTACAAATTCTACTCAGGGCGTTTTGGAAGCTAGAGTGGCAGCACTTGAGGGTGGTTCAGCAGCACTTGCAGTCGCATCTGGTGCAGCAGCAATCACTTATACAATCCAGGCGCTTGCAGCAAACGGTGGACATATCGTAGCCCAGAAGACTATCTACGGTGGCAGCTACAATCTACTTGCGCATACACTTACACAGTATGGTGTTTCTACAACATTTGTAGATGCTCATAACTTAGATGAAGTTAAGAATGCAATCCAGGACAACACAAGAGCTATCTACTTAGAGACACTTGGAAATCCAAACAGTGATATTCCAGATATCGATGCAATTGCGCGTATCGCTCATGAAGCAAATCTTCCACTTGTTGTAGATAACACATTTGGAGCTGCTTATTGGGTTCGTCCAATTGAACACGGTGCAGACATCGTTGTTCATTCAGCTACAAAGTTCTTCGGCGGACATGGAACAACACTCGGTGGTGTTATCGTTGAGGCTGGAAAATACGATTGGAAATCATCAGGAAAATATCCAAATATTGCAGAAGCAAACCCTAGCTATCATGGCGTATCATTTGCTGAGGTGGCCGGACCTGCAGCATTTGTGACTTATATTAGGGCAATTCTTCTTAGAGACACAGGGGCAACAATCTCTCCATTTAACGCATTCCTCCTTTTGCAGGGAATTGAGACATTGCCTCTACGTCTCGACAGACATGCAGAAAATACAAAGAAGGTGGTAGAGTTCCTTAAGAATCATCCAAAGGTAGCTCATGTAAATCATCCATCACTTGAGGATCATCCAGACCATGAGCTTTACAAGAAATATTTCCCTAAGGATGGCGGCAGCATCTTTACATTCGAGATAAAGGGTGGCAAGGAAGAGGCTTATAAGTTTATTGATAATCTTGAAATCTTCTCAATCCTTGCAAATGTTGCAGATGTTAAGAGTCTTGTAATTCACCCAGCAACAACTACTCATTCACAGCTCACAGAAGAAGAGCTTATCGACCAGGGAATTAC
>CACYLQ010000208.1 GCA_902775195.1 uncultured Pseudobutyrivibrio sp. | reverse complement strand
ACATTTTTACAAATATTGACGGTGCTGTAATAGTTTAGCTGGACCTTATGGAAGCTAATTGCCCCTGACTGACAGATGGGGCAACACAGTCACCTCAATAGCACTATGCTTTGAGGAGGTCATTCATTATGATGAGATCACTTTTCTCTGGTGTAGCAGGTCTTAAGACCCACCAGACAAAGATGGATGTTATTGGTAATAACATCTCTAACGTTAACACAGTTGCGTTCAAATCATCTTCAACAACTTTTTCTGATATTATGTATCAGACAACTTCACAGGCTTCAGGAGCAACAGCTACTCGAGGCGGTACAAATGCTAAGCAGATAGGTCTTGGTGTTACTAATGGTGCAACCAAGATTTCCATCACATCAGCTGGTGCTGCCCAATCTACTGGTGATGCTCTTGATATCAGACTTACAGATACAAACACAACAAACTTTTTCATCGTAAATAATGGTTCTGAGAACGTATTTACAAGAGCTGGATCTTTCTATCTTGATGGAAATGGTAACCTTGCCATGACAACAACTGGTTATTTAGTTATGGGTTGGCAGGTAGATCCAGGAAATCCTAAGGAAGTAGTAAAGGATACTGTTACACCTCTTAGAGTTATGAAACCTGAGAATTTAACAAGTGCGCCTGAGGCAACAACACAGGCTAATTTCTCTGGTGTAATTGATAAGACTGACAGCCAGTTCAGCTCAACAGGTGGATATGTTCGTTCATTCACATTCTATGATAACCTTGGTTATTCATATACAGCTAAGTTTGCTATTAAGCGTGTTGGCGATGGTACTTCAGGTGAGTATACAATCGGTTTAACAAACGTTTATGATTCCAACAACAAAGATATCCTTGCTGATTATGTGGCAGATGGTGGAACAATCCAAAATATCTTTGGTGAGACAAACCCAACTACATCAGCTTATTCCCTTGCTGAAGGCTTTAAAACACAACAGCAGGGTAACCTTACATATGAGCTTGTAGATGCCAACAACAATGTATTAACATACGATGCAGCTACTAAGACATTTAAGAATGCTGCAGAAACAGTAAGTTATACATTGGCTCAGGTTTGCGGTGCCTCAGGCGACAATGTTACCGGTGCAACAATTGGCAATGGTGTAATCAATGTCACAGAGACCACCATAAGCTATGACTTAAAGTTTGATACCAAAGAGGGTACATTGACATATGCTGGACAGGATGGACAGACACAGCTTCAGCTTAATGCTTCATTGCTTGGACCATACAGAGAAAATGTTCCTGTTACAAACGCTATTTCTAATATCACAATTGACTTTTCACAACTATTAAACTATGACAATGGCGGAACATCTACTGCAGTAGCAGATGCAGGTGCTACAGATGGAACAACTGGAAGAGGTAAAAAGCTTGGTACTATGACTGGTCTTTCAGTTCAGAATGATGGTAAAATTTACGGATCTTACAGCAATGGTAATACAGTTCTCTTAGGACAGATTGCAGTAGCACAGTTTGCAAATGCATCAGGTCTTGAAGAACTTGGTGACAATTGTTACAAGACAACACTTAACTCTGGAGAATTTGATGGTATTGGTATAGATATTTCTGCTGATGGTTCTTCAATGAACACAGGTCAGCTTGAAATGGCTAACGTAGACCTTTCATCTGAGTTTACAGATATGATTACAACACAGCGTGGATTCCAGGCAAATTCAAGAATCATTACAGTATCAGATACAATGCTTGAAGAACTTATAAACCTCAAGCGTTAATAACAATTTAAAGGATTAAAAATACCCGCTCAGCTTTTAAACTGGGCGGGTATTTTGTGTTATACAGATTGATTTTTAATTATTTCAAAGCCTAATTTCATTGCTTTATCAGGTATATCAGGCTTAGCTATTTTATCAAGCAAAAATGTAGCTCCTTCCATACCACATTCTCTGTAATAAAAATGTACGGTAGTAAGGCTAGGTGAAAGAATAGAAGATGGTTTACTTTCGCCAAATCCTGCAACAGCAATATCTTCAGGGATTTTTATTTTGTATTCGTTTAAATATTTGATGGCGCCTAAAGCTATAGTATCTGTTGCGCATAAAATAGCATCGATGTTTTTATTCTCACTAAGCAAAGCCTTTGTATTTTCATAGCCATTATCCATGTAGAAGGAACCGGATTTGATTGTACCTTCAGGAAGCTTGATATTATTCTTTTCTAAGGCATCTAAAAAGCCTTTCTTTCTGTTAACACCTACAGCAATATCTTGTTCTGTAACGCCGATATAGCCAATATTTTTATGGCCCTTACTTAGAATGTAATTTGTTAATTCGAATGCTGCCGTGTAATCATCGTGGAATATGCAGGTAGATATATCAGTCTGCTGTCCAAGCACCACGTATGGGATAGTAAGGTCCTTAAGAGCTTTTTTGTGCTTTGGAGTAAGTACAGTTCCAAGCAGGATAATTCCATCAACGATGTTCTGTTTGAAGGTGTTAATGAATTCTATTTCTTTTTCATCATGGTTATCAGTGTTTGCCAAAAGCATTTTGTAGCCCTTTTCATTTAGAACATCACCGATACCTGCAACAACTTGTGAAATTGAATCGGAATCGATTTTGGGGATAATTACGCCGATGATTTTAGTCTTTTTGGTCCTCAGGGTCTGGGCCTGGGTAGATGGAATATATCCGGTCTCATCTATTACTTTTGCTATGGCTTGCCGCTTTTCCTGACTTAGGTATCCGTTGTTTAGATATCTGGAAACAGCAGCAGGGGAAACACCAGCAAGCTTTGCTATTTGATTAATATTCATGGTTTGCTCCTAAAGTATTATTGAAATCGTTTTCACTACTCATATTATATTTATAAGGGACGACGAAATCAAAGATTTGGGGCAATTATAAGATAATTACAGACTTTTTTGTGAAAAACATATAAAAAACATGTGAAATCGTTATCACACATTACTAATAGGAATTTTTAACTAAGGGTTATATA
>CACYLQ010000207.1:515-8159 GCA_902775195.1 uncultured Pseudobutyrivibrio sp. | reverse complement strand
CATCCGCCCTTGCCGATGTGTGAAGTATCAAGGTAGTTACCAGCATATAGCTGCATGCCAGGTAAATCTGTGTAAACTTCCATCTTTCTGCCGCTCTGAGTTGACTCAAGTGTGCAACTTGGCTTATCTAATGTGTGGTGATTTAAGCAGTAGTTGTGGTCAAATCCCCCTGCCCAGTTAAGCTGGTCGTAATCAACATCTGTATCCTTGCTAAGAGCCTTTGGAGTAGTGAAATCCATTGGAGTTCCCTTAACTTCGCGGCATTCGCCATGTGGGATAGACTCTGGATCTGTGTGAGTATATCTGTCTGCATCAATCCAAACAATGTGCTCCATAACAGAACCAGCATCGTGACCATCAAGGTTAAAGTAGCTGTGGTTAGTTGGGTTGAAGATTGTATCAACATCTGAAACCCCTGAATAATCAAGGCGAATTGAGTTATCATCACCTAATGTGTATGTGATTGTGATGTCCATCTCGCCTGGGAAACCACATTCCATATCTGCCTTGTGGCATGTAAATGTGATGTGCTTATCATCAACTGATTCAACATCCCATATGCGCTTGTGCATTGGGTTGAAGCCTGAATGAAGATTGTTTTTGCCATCGTTGGCATCAAGCTTGTATTCAACACCGTTAAGTGTGAATTTGCTGTCGCCGATGCGGTTGCCATTAGGGCAGATGCAGCAGCCGAAGCCAGGTCCATTAACAAAATAATCTTCGATTTTATCGTATCCTAAAACAACATCTGAAAGAATTCCCTCTGAATCAGGAACCCAAAGCTCCAGTAAATTACATCCGAAATTCATTATTTTAGCCTGCATACCGTTCTCGTTTATAAGAGTGTACGCAATAATATCTTCACCATTTTTGGTGACACCGATTTTCTCTTTTTCCACGGTTAAAAACCTCCCTTTTTTAGACTACATCTATGATAAATGTATGTTTTATCAATTACAAGATAATAGAAATAAAAAATAAAATTTTAAAGGTTAAAATGTCAAAGAAATGACATTATGGTACTATAGAAGTAGGACACACTTTTGGGGGTGCGGGGAATGAAATCCAGGGATAGGAAAATCCTTAGATTAATCAAACTTCAAATCATTTTGCTACTCGTACTTATCACAGGGGTTACTTATTATTACGTGAGTGGCTACGCTTCTCAGGTCTCTGCACTTAAGACAGAGGCTAATCTTTTAGTGCGCAAATCTAACGTAAACACCTTTAGGCAGATAGAAACAAGTGAGGCCTATGACAAAAACGGCAACACCATATCGGTGCTAAAGGGTGAAAAGGACGTTTACTATATCTCTTACGACGAAATTCCAAAGGATGCCGTAGATGCAATCATTTCAATAGAGGATAAAAAGTATTTCGACCATGATGGAGTGGATTACAAAGCTATCGCAAGAGCTGCTTATGTAATGTTTAGGGATAAGCAGATGACCCAGGGCGGAAGTACCATCACAATGCAGTTGGCAAGGACTATATTCCTAAACAATGAAAAGACCTGGCAGCGTAAGGTTGAGGAAATATTTATAGCATCTGAGTTGGAAAGAAAGTATTCGAAGGAGCAGATACTTGAGTTTTATTTGAACAATGTATATTTTGCCAATGGATATTATGGCTTAGAGGCTGCAGCCAAGGGGTATTTTAGCAAGGATATTTCAGAACTGGATTTGGCTCAAATATGCTATTTGCTGGCAATACCAAATTCTCCAACATATTATGACCCTGTTGTAAATCCTGATAATACTAAGAGCCGAAAGGACCGTATTATCAATGCCATGGTTGCTGATGGAAAGCTTTCTGAGAAGGAGGCAGACAAGGTTAAGGCAGAGGAAATCACCCTATCAAGGCCAGACAGCATAAAGAATAATTACGTAGAAACCTATGTCTATTACTGCGCTACTAAGGCGTTGATGGCAGCAAATGGATTTGAATTTAAGAATGATTTTAAGAAGGATAGTGAAAGGGGCACTTATGAGAAGTCTTATGAGGAGACCTATGATGAGTGCAACAAGACCCTGTTTACATCAGGCTATAGGATTTACACATCAATAGATTTAGACATGCAAAGAACCCTTCAGGAGTCCATAGATAAAAGGCTGGAGGAATTCACAGATGTTAATGATGAGGGCATATACGCCCTGCAATCGGCTGGTGTATGTATAGATAACGAGACGGGCATGGTAAATGCTATTGTTGGAGGCAGGAGCCAGGATGTAACAGGCTACACCCTTAATCGTGCTTACCAAAGCTTTAGACAGCCGGGAAGCTCCATTAAACCGCTTTTGGTGTACACTCCAGCTTTAGAGATGGGGTACACCCCTGATACGATGGTGATGGATGAAAAAATAGAGGATGGTCCTGAGAATGCGGGAGGAAAATATAGCGGAGAAATTACCCTGAGAACCGCAGTCGCCACATCTAAAAACACTATCGCATGGCAGCTATATTCAGAAATCACACCGGACATATCGAAAAGGCAGATTACGGCATGGCCGCATGTTTAGGTGGATTAACAGTGGGCGTGAGCCCTCTTGAGATGGCAAAAGGCTACGGAACTATTTATAATGACGGCTACATGCGAGATGCCACCTGTATTCAGAAGATAACAGATTCAACTGGCAAGGTGATTTTCGAGGCAAATCAAGAAAATGTTAAAGTTTATGAAGAAAAAGCTGCACGAAATATGACAGATATGCTACAATCTGTATTGACTGACGGTACAGCTAAGGGTATATCATTAGGTGAAATGCCTGCAGCAGGTAAAACTGGTACCACAAATGATAATAGAGACGGTTGGTTTGTTGGATACACTAAATACTACACAACAAGCATTTGGGTAGGCTATGACCAGCCAAAATCTCTTCCAGGGCTTACGGGTTCATCTTATCCAGCAGCCATTTGGCAGGATTTTATGACCATTATTCATGAGGGTAAGGTTCCAGCTGAGTTTAAAAAGCCAGTTGAGTTTATCGGTACCGAAGAGCAGCAGGAAGACCCAGATTCAGAGTCTGATGAAGAATCGTTTGGCCAGTTTGATCAGGAGCATCCTGAAGAAAAAGTGGGAGGCAGTTATCAGGTAGTAACACAGACCTTTGACGGAACTGAGATTCCAGAGGGGGCTATACCAGATAATGCTACGGACGTTCAAATTACTACCACAGTAGAGCCTGTGGTTGAAGAATAGTTATATTATGGAGGATTATGTAAGTAATGGCAAAGTATGGTTTTGGACTAGACTTAGGTGGCACAACATGTAAATGTGGTTTATTCACAGCAGAGGGCGAGCTCTTAGAGAAATGGGAGGTTCCAACAGATACTTCTAACGGTGGCGTTAACATCCTTAAGGATTTAGCACAGACAGTTGTTAAGAAGATGGATGAGAAGAACATCACATCTGATGATGTTTTAGGCGTAGGAATCGGTATCCCTGGTCCTGTTTCAGACGAGGGCGTTGTAAATAGATGTGTTAACCTTGGATGGGGCGTATTTAACGTAGAAAAGGAATTCTCTGAGTGCCTTGGTGGAATCAAGGTAAAGGCAGGAAACGATGCTAACGTAGCAGCACTTGGCGAGTCTTGGATGGGAGCTGCAAAGGAATATTCAAGCTCAGTTATGGTAACACTTGGAACAGGTGTTGGCGGTGGCGTAATCATCAACGATAACATTATTTCAGGTGCACAGGGTGCAGCAGGTGAAATCGGACACATCAGAGTTAACTATACAGAGGAAAACACTTGTGGATGTGGTAACCACGGATGTCTTGAGCAGTACTGCTCAGCTACTGGTATTGCTCGTCTTGCAAGAATTCGTCTTGCTCAGAACGATGATGACGATGAGGCTAAGAAGGGTGATACAGTTGCAAAGGAAATCGCAAAGAGAGCTTGCGAGTATCTTGCACAGGGATTACAGGTAATCTCATGTGTGGTTAATCCAGAGGCATTCGTTATTGGTGGCGGTGTTTCAAAGGCTGGCCAGTACTTAGTTGATGAAGTTGAGTACAGATTTAACCAGATTGCATTCCATGGTTGCCGCAATACAAAGATTGTTCTTGCATCACTTGGAAATGACGCAGGAATCTACGGAGCAATGAAGTTAATACTTTAATAAAAAAAGACCTCTATCACTGCTAGAGGTCTTATATTTTGACTATCTATTAATGATTCCAGAGTATCCGCTACCTAAAAGCTTTGTCGCAGTATCTGTAAGCACAGAAAAATCAGTTTCTTTTCCATCATTTAACCAGTCCTTATAGATAGCTGTAATAGCCTTTGTATAAGAACGAACAATAGAAGGGTGCTCTGTCATTGAGAAGAAACGAGAAAAATCATCGCTCTTTAAAACCATATCAACAACATTGTTGTAGAAGAATGAATAGTGTTCGTCGCACATAAGCTTCTTCTCAACCTTTGAACATGACTCTAAGTACTTATAGAAGTAAGTAATACATCCATCAAGGTCCAGTTTTCTGGCGTATTCTCCAATATTATCAAGAATCTCTTTTGTCATTTCTTCTTCAACTTCTGATACTAGATCATCTAATGAAGAATAATGCAAATAAAATGTTTTTCTATTTATGCCGGCTTTTTCAGTGAGGTCAGTGATAGAGATTTCATTGTAATTACGAGCCAAAACTAAGTCATTAAAAGCTTTTCTGACAGCGGTAAGGGTTCTTCTTACTCTTAAATCTTTACTTCGTTCTCTCATTTGCACACTCCTTTTCTCTATATTAATTATTTATACTCACAAGGAACTGAGACCTTTACTCTTGTCTACTATACCACGGAAAAAACCCCTCGTGGAATTTTTAATAGTTTTTTTAGAATTTGTTTATTGATTGGACACAAATTCAGGAGTATAATTTCGATTAGTTCGAACACGGACAATACGGATTCGAACTTTCCGAAATCGGACGAAAGGAGAGACATGGATCATAAAGAATTTGACAGTAGAATACATTTAGGTTTCCTTTGTGATTGCCTTAGCCGAGAGGTGAAGAACGCCGTAAATAGAGGCCTTAAGGAAGATAATGGCGAAAACGCTTCTTCTAAAAATGGTTGGTTACTGGCCTATATAACACGTCAAAGTGAACCTGTATTTCAGAAGGATTTGGAAAACATTTTTCATCTACCAAAGTCTACATTAGCAGATATGATGCAGCTTCTTGAAAAAGATAATTTGATTAAAAAGGTTCCTGTAGATGGTGACGGCAGAAAAAAGCAGATTGTTGTTACCGAGAAGGGACAGCAGCAGATTCTTAGGGATGAAGCTAAGATTATGGAAGTCGAGGATTTTATGGTAGAGGGCATATCTAGTGAGGATATGGATACTGTAGTCAAGGTTCTTGATAGATTGCAGCAGAACGTAAGAAAGTATAAATCACATATAGTACTAAAAAAGGAGGACTAGAGATTGGTAAAAAGATTATTACAGGAAACAAAAGAGTATACTCTTTCAGCAATACTCACACCTGTATTTATGATTCTCGAGGTCGCTATGGAAATGGTTATTCCACTTCTTATTGCTGACCTTGTGGACAAAGGAGTAGAAGCTGGAAACATGAGCGAGATTTATCGTATAGGTGGCTACATGCTTATCTGCGCGGTAACCGGTTTGTTTGGAGGTATCATGGGAGCTGTGCTTGGTTCAAAAGCATCGGCAGGCCTTGCAAAGAACCTTCGTAACAAGATGTTTGAAAACATTCAGACATTCTCGTTTGAAAATATTGATAAGTTTTCAACTGCAGGCCTTGTAACACGTCTTACAACAGATGTTACAAACGTGCAGAACGCATTTATCATGGTGCTAAGAATGGGCTTTAGAGCCCCAGTAACAGTTATTGTTGCCATGGTGCTTTCCTTCAGAATTAATGCCCGACTTGCATCAAACTTCCTAATTGCAATGATTATAATCCTTGCATTCATGGGATTTGTAATGTTTAAGACAAGAAAGCTTTTTGAAATATTGTTCAGAAAGTATGATGATTTGAACGCATCAGTTCAGGAAAACATTACTGGTATCAGAGTAGTTAAGGCATACGTTAGAGAGGCTTACGAAAAGACAAAGTTCACAACAGCCAGCCAGGGCATTTATAAGGCAGCCACATCTGCAGAAAAGATGATTGCTACAACAATGCCAATGATGAACTTCGTTGTATATGTATGTATCATCCTAATCAGCTGGTTCGGTGCACATTTTATCGTTGTTGATGGCACACTTACAACTGGTGAGCTTGTATCATTGTTCTCATACTGCATGAACATTCTTATGTCACTTATGTTCTTCGCTATGATTTTCATCATGATTACAATGTCAGTAGCCAGCATCAAGCGTATCTACGAGGTACTTGAAGAAAAGACTACAATCACAAACGGCGAGAACCCAATCTATGATGTACCAGACGGTTCAATCCAGTTCAAGGATGTAGTATTTGGTTATAACAAGACAGCTGAAAGACCAGTACTTGATCACATTAATCTTGAGATTAAGTCAGGTGAGACTATCGGTGTCTTAGGTGGAACAGGTTCAGCAAAATCAACACTTGTATCTATGATTTCACGTCTTTACGATGTGGACGAAGGCGAGGTAATCGTTGGTGGCCACAATGTAAAGGATTATGATGTGGAGACAATCAGAAACCAGGTTTCTGTAGTGCTTCAGAACAACGTGCTCTTCTCAGGTACTATTGCAGAAAACTTAAGATGGGGCGATAAGAACGCCACAGATGAAGAAGTAAGACGTGCAGCAAAGCTTGCCTGCGCAGAGCTCTTCTTAAGAAGCCAAGAATTCTTATCCTTGATGATTCAACATCTGCTGTTGATACAGCTACAGATGCAAGCATCAGACGTGCTTTCAGAGAAGAGATTCCAAACACAACAAAGCTTATTATTGCACAGCGTATTTCATCCGTTATGGATGCAGACAGAATCATCGTTATGGACGATGGAAAGCTTAATGATTTCGGTACTCATGAAGAGCTTATGGCTAGAAATGAAATCTACAAAGAAATCTTTGAGCAGCAGACAGGCGCTGGCAGCGGCGACTTCGATAAAGCAGAGGAAGGAGGCGAGGACTAATGCCTAGAGGACCACAACCAGGATCAGTACCAAAGCTGACAAAAGAACAAAAGGCCGCTAGACGTGGAGTGCTTGGCCGCCTTGTAAAATATGTTGGTGGAAGATATCCAATCCACCTTATTACCGTAGTAATTTGCATCTTCCTTTCGGTAATATGTAATGCCAAGGGAACAGCATTTATGCAGCAGCTTATCGATTCATACATCCTTCCAATGCTTGAAACTGGAAGCAAGGACTTTGGCCCACTTAAGGACGCCATATTCCACTTGATTGGATATTATGCAGTAGGTATCGCAGCAACATTTGCATACAACTGGATTATGATTTTCGTAGGTCAGGGAACACTTAGAGACCTTCGTGATGAGATGTTTGAGAAGATGGAGGATTTACCAATCCGCTACTTTGATACACATGCACACGGTGACATCATGTCTATCTACACAAACGATATTGATACACTCCGTCAGATGATTTCGCAGTCATTCCCACAGATGTTTAACAGCGCAATCACTATCGTAACAGTATTTGTTTATATGCTACTTCTTTCGCCTACACT
>CACYLQ010000207.1:0-483 GCA_902775195.1 uncultured Pseudobutyrivibrio sp. | reverse complement strand
TCAGGAAAATATTTCCGCCAGCAGCAGAAGGCACTTGGTGCAGTAAACGGTAACATCGAAGAAATCATGAATGGACAGAAGGTAGTTAAGGTATTCTGCCATGAAGAAGAAGCAATTGAGAAGTTCCAGGAGCTCAACGAGCAGCTTTACAACAATGCTTACAAGGCTAACAGACTTGCCAACTGCTTAGGACCAGTTAACGCCCAGATGGGTAATGTAAACTACGTAATATGCGCGGTAGTAGGTGGTACACTTGCTCTTAACGGATGGACAGGTCTTACACTTGGTGCACTTGTATCATTCCTTCAGTTTACCCGTTCATTCATAATGCCTATCATGCAGGTATCACAGCAGTTCCAGTCTATCGTACTTGCTATGGCTGGCGCCGAGCGTGTATTCGGCCTTATTGACGAAAAGCCAGAGACAGACGAAGGCTACGTAATGCTTGTAAATGCCAAGGAAGAAAACGGTGAAATCGTTGAG
>CACYLQ010000206.1 GCA_902775195.1 uncultured Pseudobutyrivibrio sp. | reverse complement strand
GCTTAACGCATTCTACAAGCTCTACCCAGAGAAGTTCAACAACAAGACAAACGGTATCACATTCCGTAGATGGTTACTTTACTCAAATCCTGAGCTTTCTAAGCTTATCGAAGAGTTAATTGGCCCTGGCTTTAAGAAGGATGCTACAGAGCTTAAGAAGCTTGAGCAGTATATGAACGATGATGCTGTTGTTCAGAGATTCTTAGACGTTAAGAGCGCAAGAAAGACAGTTCTCAAGAACTACCTTGCAAAGACACAGGGAATCAATATCGACGACAACAGTGTTTACGATATTCAGATTAAGAGATTACATGAGTACAAGCGTCAGCAGATGAACGCCCTCTACGTAATCAACAAGTACTTCGAGATTAAGGAAGGCAAGAAGCCAGCTCGCCCAATCACAGTTATCTTTGGTGCAAAGGCAGCTCCAGCTTACGTAATTGCAAAGGATATCATTCACCTTATCCTCTGCTTATCAGAAATCATCGAAAAGGATCCAGAGGTAAGCCCATATCTCAAGGTTGTTATGGTAGAAAACTACAACGTAACACTTGCTGAAAAGCTTATCCCAGCATGCGATATCCACGAGCAGATTTCACTTGCATCTAAGGAGGCATCTGGTACTTCAAACATGAAGTTCATGCTTAACGGTGCTGTTGCCATTGGTACAATGGATGGTGCAAATGTTGAGATGCACGAATTCGTAGGTGACGACAACATCTTCATCTTTGGTGAGGATTCAGATACAGTTATTAAGCGTTATGCTGATGCTAGCTATTGCTCACGCGACTACTACGAGAAGGATGCAAACCTCAAGAAGTGCGTAGATTTCATCGTATCAGACGAGCTGATGGAAGTGGGCAAGAAGGAGAACCTTGAGAGACTCTACAACGAGCTTCTTAACAAGGACTGGTTCATGACATTCCCTGACTTCAAGGATTACTGCGAGACAAAGGAAAAGGCTTACAAGGCATACGAGAACCGCACAGAGTGGGGACGCAAGATGATTAAGAACATTGCAAACGCAGGCTTCTTCTCATCAGACAGAACAATCGAGCAGTACAACAAAGATATTTGGAAATTATAATAAGGAGTACTCCATTAGCTCCCCGTTGATTTATTACCAGTTACATGGTAAAATATCACCTAGTTGTGGCTCCAGGGGAGCAATAGATATGGAGGATATTTTATGAATACAGTCGGAATCGTACTACTAGTAATTGCACTTGTTCTTGTAGTTGCTATGGTAGTTTTATATTTCCTTGGAAAGCGTATGCAGACACGCCAGGATGAACAGAAGGCACAGATGGATGCTGTTGCACAGCAGGTTTCAATGCTTATCATTGATAAGAAGCGCATGAAGCTTAAGAATGCAGGTCTTCCTGAGGCAGTTGTGGCTAACACACCTTGGTATGCTAGAGGTTCTAAAATCCCAGTTGTTAAGGCTAAGGTTGGTCCACAGGTTATGACACTTATCTGTGATGCTCAGATTTTTGACGACATCCCTGTTAAGAAGGAAGTTAAGGCTACAGTATCAGGTCTTTACATCACAAAGGTTAAGGGCTTACACGGCAAGACAGAGCAGAAGGATACTAAGAAGAAAAAGGGCGGCTTAAGAGCATGGGCACTTAAGAAGCAGGCTGAACTTAACGAGCAGTCAAAAAATAAATAAATAATTAGACACTAAGCGCTAGCGGAAATCCGCTGGCGCTATTTTTTTAACTTGTTGTGGGGTATTTACGGAAAAAGCCTACAAGAATCCCAAAAAAGTTGCGCATAAATTGCGCAATAATGATAGTAAAATCAAACAAATTGCGCATCTAATATTTGTAATTGTATACGAAAAATAAATAATAGATTGACTTAAGTGTGTATTATCAGCTAATATTTTCTTTGTTAACAGCTGGAAACGTTTCCAAACCAAAGAAAAAGCGCAACGTGTTGCGCTAAAGTCGACTAGAACAAAAGGTAAAGAAGAAAAAGAGAACACAATTTGGGAGGATAACATGTCAAATAAAAGAATAAGCAAAGGCATTCTGTCTGTATTGATGGCCGCTGGTATTGTGGCTACAAGCTTTGTAAGTGCACCTAAGGTAGAGGCTGCTTCGCTAAATAACTATGGATTGGCAACAAACATCAAGGATGGAAATATTCTTCATTGCTTTGATTGGACTTATCAGCAGATTATTGATGAATTGCCAAACATTGCAGCAGCAGGCTTCACATCTGTACAGACGTCGCCAGCGCAGGCGGCTCGCACAGAGGATGGTACCTGGTATTATCTGTATCAGCCAAGCGGTTTTTATGTGGGGAATGCAGGCCTTGGCTCTGAGGATGATTTAAAGCGTTTGTGTACTGAGGCAGATAAATACGGAATTAAGATTATAGTTGATGTGGTTGCTAACCACTTGGCTGGTGATCACACATACATTGATGATAGCCTAAAGCCATCAGAGTATTGGCACAATTGCTATGGTGGTATCGATTACAATAACAGATACGAAATCACACACCATAACATAGGAATGCCAGATATTAATTCAGAAAACTCATATGTACAGCAGAAGGTTAAATGGTATGTATCACAGCTTAAGGCTGACGGTGTAGATGGAATCAGATGGGATGCTGCAAAGCATATTTCATTACCATCTGAGGGATGTGGTTTTTGGAGCTCAGTAATTGATAAATCGATGTTCAATTACGGCGAGATTCTTGATAAACCTGTTTGCAACAATGATGGCTGTGCAAATTCACTTATGAGTGAGTACACAGATTACATGTCAGTTTCAGATGCCGTATATAGCAAAAGCGTCATGCAAGCTATCAATAGCGGAAGCGTTCCAACAGGATATGGCTTCTGGACTTTGGTAAATGGTATCGAAGATAACGAGGTTGTATATTTTGGTGAGACACACGATACTTATTCTAACAACACAAATGAAGACGGTTGGACAAAGTACATCGAACAGAACAAGGTAGATAGAGCTTATGCAATCGTTGCTTCAAAGGCAAATGCTTCAGCA
>CACYLQ010000205.1 GCA_902775195.1 uncultured Pseudobutyrivibrio sp. | reverse complement strand
AGCGTAACAAGCGAGAGAAAGAGTAGAAAGCATGCGAGATACAAGACTAGGAGGAAGAATAATGTTGAACTACAAGCGTTACAAAGCGAACCCAGTGTTACAGTTTCCAGAGCGTACATGGCCTAACAAGACAATCACCAAAGCTCCACTATGGTGTTCAGTAGACCTACGTGATGGCAATCAAGCTCTCGTCGAGCCAATGAATGTGGACGAGAAAATGGAACTATTCGACCTCCTACTAAAACTAGGATTCAAGGAAATCGAAATCGGATTTCCAGCAGCTAGCCAGATTGAGTATGATTTTTTAAGACAACTTGTGAAAGAAAATAAGATACCTTCAGATGTTAAGGTTCAGGTACTTTCACAGTGCCGTGAAGAATTAATCGACCGCACATTTGAAGCAATACAGGGCATTCCAAATGTCATTTTTCACATTTATAATTCAACATCTACATTACAGCGTGATGTAGTATTTAATGCCGATAAGGATGAAATCATCGAAATCGCCAAGGCCGGCACACAGATGGTAAAGGATAGACTTGATAAATACGATGGCAATCTTCAGCTTGAATATTCGCCAGAATCCTTTACAGGAACAGAAGTAGAATTTGCTTTAGATATTTGTACAGCAGTGCAGGATACTTGGGACCATGCAACAGATGCCCCAATCATCTTTAATCTACCTGCAACTGTTGAGATGAATACACCTAATGTTTACGCAGACCAGATAGAATGGATGAGCACACATTTCAAAGACAGAGATAACATCATCCTTTCAATTCATCCACATAACGATAGAGGAACAGGCGTAGCTATTACAGAGCTTGGACTTCTTGCTGGCGCAGACCGTGTTGAGGGAACTCTTCTTGGAAACGGTGAGCGTACAGGTAATGTTGATATCCTTACAATCGCATACAATATGTTCTCTCAGGGTGTTAATCCGGAGCTTAACTTAGAGGACATCAAAGAAATCGTTGAAGTTTGCGAAAGAGTTACAAAAATGCCAACAGACGCAAGACATCCTTATGCAGGAGAGCTTGTGTTTACTGCATTCTCTGGTTCACACCAGGATGCTATAAATAAGGGTGTGGCGGCTATGAAGGATCGCCAGAACATCTACTGGGAGGTTCCATATCTCCCAATCGACCCAGCAGACATTGGTAGAAAGTACGAGCCAGTTGTTCGTATCAACAGCCAATCTGGAAAGGGCGGCGTTGCATTCGTTATGGATTCCGTTTACGGATACAAACTACCAAAGAAGATGCAGCGTGAATTTGCTGATATTATTCAGCGTATATCAGAAAAGGACGGCGGCGAGGTTACTCCACAGCGTATTATGGAAGCCTTCAAGAGCGCATATCTTGAGAACAAGCAGCCACTTACACTTGAGTATGTGGTTATCAAGGATGATAAGGAAACTGATGACACAGTTGCAGTTCTTGATTTCAGCTATAATGGAGAGCACTTCCATTCAGAGGCTGAAGGTAACGGACCTATCGATGCTGTTAAGCTTGCTATCAAGCAGTGTGTTCCATGCCTTGACTTCACACTTATCGACTACAGTGAGCACACACTTGCGCAGAGTCAGGGTTCAGGTGCAAAGGCTGCCGCTTATATTGAAATGCGTGATGAGCGCCATGGTAATACAACCTTCGGCGTTGGCGTAAGCTCAAGTATTACAAGAGCTTCTATCCGCGGTATGTTTAGCGCATACAATCGTCTGATTGCAAAAGCTAAGGATTATATATAAAGGAAGTATCAAAATGAGAAAAATTTTAGTTACAGGCTGCAACGGTCAGCTTGGCAGAGCCATCCAGAAGGAATATGGCGATGAAGTAGAATTTATTCTGACTGATGTTGTAGAGGGCGAAAAGATTTCTCCTCTTAACATTATGGATTTGGATGAGGTTTTGAAGTTCGTTGAGGACAAAAAGCCAGATGTAATCATCAACTGCGCAGCAGCTACAAACGTAGACGGTTGCGAAAAGGACTGGGATTTTGCTTATAAGCTTAATGCACTTGGTCCTAGAAACTTGGCTATTGCAGCTACAAAGGTAGGCGCAAAGCTGGTTCATGTCAGCACAGATTACGTTTTCCCTGGCAATGCAACAAAGCCTATCACAGAATTCGACCAGCCAGCACCAATCAGTGCTTATGGAAAGACAAAGTACGAAGGCGAAAAATTCGTTCAGCAGTTTGCTGATAAATGGTTTATCGTTCGTACAGCATGGCTTTACGGCGATGGCAAGAACTTTGTTAAGACAATGCTTAGCCTTGCAGAAACCCATGACGAGCTTTCTGTAGTATGTGACCAGCTTGGTTCTTTAGAGCCTACAGATAACTATGGAATCTTCCACGGTACCTGTGAAGGCGATACAAACTGGGCAGATTTCACAGAAGAAATCTTCCGCATCAAGGGAATCAATGTAAAGGTTAATCACGTAACCAGCGAGGAATACAAGCGTATGAATCCTGCCAGCGCCGACAGACCACACTACAGCATCCTTGATAATTACATGCTACGTCTCACAACAGACTACCGCATGGCCGACTGGCACGACGCCCTCCGCGAATACCTCGCGTAAGCCGTGTATGGCCGCGTAATAGTTCCGTGGCTTAATCATTTTCATCGTTAACTTTAATAATTCTTAAGAATTATTATTGAATAAATAGTTTATATTATTAATTGGACTTTTCTTAGAAGAACTTAAAATAGGTTGTAGCTATCAAGCATAAATATTGCTGAAGGAGACATCCAGTCGACGAAAGCAATACTTAGGCTTGAGAGCGTAATAACCGAGATAAGCAGTAGCGTGGAAAAGCCCAGCATAAAGGAGAAAAATATGAGAACATATTTAGTAACTGGTGGAGCAGGCTTCATCGGAAGTAATTACATTCACTACATGTTTAAGAAGTATGATAACGAAATCAGAATTATCAACGTAGATAAGCTTACATATGCCGGAAATCTTGAGAACCTTAAGGACATCGAGAACCGCGATAACTATACATTTGTAAAGGCAGATATCTGCGATAAGGAAGCCATCCGCAAGATTTTTGCTGAGAACGATATTGATAGAGTTGTTCATTTTGCAGCAGAGTCTCACGTTGACCGTTCTATTAAGGATCCTGAGGTTTTCGTTCAGACAAACGTACTTGGAACAGCTGTAATGCTTAACTGTGCTAAGGAAGCATGGGAGCTTCCAGACGGTACATTCAAGGAAGGCAAGAAGTTCCTTCACGTATCTACAGACGAAGTTTACGGTTCTCTTCCAGATGATGAGAATGCCTTCTTCTATGAGACAACTCCATACGATCCACATTCACCATACTCAGCTTCAAAGGCTAGTTCAGACATGCTTGTAAAGGCTTATATGGATACATATAAGTTCCCTGCAAATATTACAAACTGCTCTAACAACTATGGCCCTTACCAGTTCCCTGAGAAGCTTATTCCACTTATCATCAATAATGCACTTCACGGCAAGGATCTTCCAGTATACGGCGATGGTAAGAACGTTCGTGACTGGTTATTCGTAGAAGACCATGCTAAGGGAATCGATATGGTTCAGGAAAAGGGACGTCTTTTCGAGACATACAACATCGGTGGACACAACGAAAAGCAGAACATTGAAATCATCCACATCATCCTTGATACACTTCAGGATATGCTTCCAGAGGATGATGAGCGTCAGAAGCTTGTATCAGAGGACCTTATCAAGTATGTAGCAGATAGAAAGGGACATGACCGTCGTTATGCTATCGCTCCTGATAAGATTAAGGCCGAGGTAGGCTGGGAGCCAGAGACATGCTTCGAAGATGGTATCAAGAAGACAATCGAGTGGTTCTTCGAGCACGAAGACTGGATGAATAACGTAACATCCGGCGACTACCAGAAATACTACAACGACATGTACAAAGATAAATAAAAAAGGCTTCTCCCTCTGGGAGAAGCTGTCAGCGTAGCTGACTGATGAGGGTAAAATGAAAAACTATGACTACTTAGTGGTAGGCTCCGGCCTTTTCGGCGCGGTATTTACCTACGAAGCAATGAAGCGTGGTAAATCCGTTCTCGTTATTGACTGCCGCGACCACATTGCTGGAAACATATATACAAAAGAAGAAGATGGCATAAACGTACACGTATACGGTGCCCACATCTTCCACACAAGTGACAAGAAAATCTGGGAGTACATGAATCAGTTTGCTGAATTCAATAACTACATCAACTCTCCAGTTGCAGTATATGGTGATGAGCTCTACAATCTTCCATTCAACATGAATACCTTCTCAAAGATGTGGGGTATTAAAACACCTGCAGAGGCTAAGGCCAAGATTGCAGACCAGATTAAAGAGCTTAACATCACAGAGCCAAAGAATTTGGAAGAGCAGGCTCTTTCATTAGTTGGTACTGATGTTTACGAAAAGCTTATCAAGGGCTACACACAGAAGCAGTGGGGCCGTCCATGTGATGAGCTTCCAGCATTCATCATCAAGAGATTGCCACTTAGATTTACATACGACAATAACTACTTTAACGATAGATTCCAGGGCATCCCAATGGGTGGTTACACTCAGATTGTTGAAAAGATGCTTAAGGGAGCAGATGTTGTACTTAATCAGGATTATTTCGAGCTTGCAAAATCAGGAAAGCTTTCTGATGGAACAGAGGTTGCTTGGAATAAGCTTGTATTTACAGGTCAGATTGATGAGTATTACGATAGCTGCTACGGCCCACTAGAATATCGTTCAGTTCGCTTTGAAACAGAAAAGCTTGACTGCGATAACTACCAGGGTAACGCAGTTGTTAACTACACTGCAGCAGATGTGCCTTACACTCGTATCATCGAGCACAAGCACTTTGAATTTGGTACACAGCCTACAACAATCATTTCAAAGGAATATTCATCTGAATGGCAGCCAGGCGTTGAGCCTTACTACCCAGTAAACAACGACAAGAACAACGCCGTTTATGAGCAGTACGCAAAACGTGCAGCAGAAGAAAAGAACGTAATCTTCGGCGGCCGCCTAGGACAATACAAATACTACGACATGGACAAAGTCGTAGCCGCCGCACTCGACTGCGTTAATGAGGAATTATAATTAAGCAGCTACACAGCCTGGGCAAGCGCGAGCAAGAGGGCCCCATGTAGTTAAGGAGGGACCCTTTAGGGAGGTTTCCTTGACTGCAATGGGAGATGGCTTGCGGGAGCATGATGAATTTGGAGGCTGCGTAGGATATATTAGGAGGAAAAATTATTTTAGCAGGTGGTTCAGGTACAAGACTTTATCCACTTACAAAGGCAATCAGCAAACAGATTATGCCAGTTTATGATAAGCCAATGATTTATTATCCATTGTCTACACTTATGCTTGCAGGCATCCGCGAAGTACTTATCATTTCAACACCAAGAGATCTTCCAGTATTTAAGGAGCTTCTTGGAGACGGAAGCCAGCTTGGCATGGACATTCAGTATGCAGTTCAGGAAGCTCCAAACGGACTTGCTGAGGCATTTATCATCGGTGCAGATTTTATAGGAAAGGATGCAGTAGCATTAGTACTTGGCGATAACATTTTCTATGGCCAGTCATTCTCAAAGGTTCTTCTTTCAGCTGCAAACCGCACAGAGAACGAGCCAGGCGCTACAATCTTCGGTTACTATGTACGTGATCCTAGAGAGTACGGCGTAGTAGAATTCGACGAAAATGGCGTAGCTATTTCTATCGAAGAAAAGCCAGCTCAGCCAAAGAGCAATTACGCTGTTCCAGGTCTTTACTTCTATGACAACTCAGTTGTAGAAATCGCAAAGACAATCAA
>CACYLQ010000204.1 GCA_902775195.1 uncultured Pseudobutyrivibrio sp. | reverse complement strand
AACAATCTTGAGACCCAATCCGTGATTAATCTTATCAATCTTTGTGGTTTCTAGATTTGGGTTGGCAGCTAACACATTTTCAGCTATCTTGTTTGAAATGTTTTTATCGGCCGTGTTGGTGGTGAGGGTTGTGACCTTCCTACAAATATGTCTGAATATGACGTTGCAAAAGATGACAAAAACAAATCTTACCTTGAATTAGACAGCCGCGAGATGGATATGCTTTCTTATGTTAAGGCTCAAAAGGATGCTGGTGCATTCAACAAAATCGTAGTTGTACTTAACACAGCAAACGCTATGGAGATTGGCTTCTTAAATGATGAAGCCTACGGAATTGATGCAGCTGTTTGGGTAGGCTGTATCGGTGACCAGGGTGCCAACGCCGTGGCTAAGGTTTTAAACGGAACTGTTAATCCATCAGGTAGGACAGTTGATACATATGTAAGCGATTTAACAAAGGACCCTACATACGTTAACTTTGATGATACTTTCTACAACAATATTGATGGAAGTATCGGTGGATACGAATCTGGTAGATTCAACGAGTATGAAGAAGGTATTTACGTTGGTTATCGCTATTATGAAACTGCGGCAGCCGAGGCAATGGATGGAAACTATGATGGATTTAATTATGACGAGGCTGTAGTTTATCCATTCGGTTATGGTTTATCATATACAACATTTGAAAAAGAATACGAAGGAACTCCTAGCTACAACGACGGCACATTTACATTCAATGTTAAGATTACTAACACAGGTGATGTGGCAGGAAAAGATGTAGTTGAAATCTACGAGGAAAGCCCTTACACAAAGGGTGGTATTGAAAAGAGCAAGGTTGTTCTTGCAGGATTTGCAAAGACTAATGTGATTAATCCAGGCGAATCTGAAAACGTAACTATTGAAGTAAAAGCTGAAGATTTAGCTTCATACGATTACAAAAATAACAAGGCTTATGTTTGTTCTTGATGAAGGTGAATATAAATTCTACCTCAGCGACAACTCACACAGCTGGGCTTCAATAGATGCAGAAGATTCATCGAAGGTGTACACACATGATTTTGATGCATGGGTGTTTGATAAAGACAACAAGCGCAGCACAGATTTAATCGCAGCAACAAATCAATTTGATGATGTATCTGTAGAGTTTGTAGATGTTCCAACAGAGGGCAAGCCTCTCAACTTCTCAAGAGCAGATTTTGCAGGAACATTCCCTACAGCTCCAACAGAAGCTGATATGACAGCAGAAGATTATATCAAAACAGCCCACGAAACTGTTTATGATGAAAACACAAATAAAGAAACTGGTAACGTAGAAGGAAGTGTAGCATACACTGACAAGATGCCTACAACAAAGGCAAACAACGGAATTCAATTAATATCATTAAGAGGTTTAGATTACAATGATCCAGCATGGGATTTATTGTTAGATGAGCTTGACATGTCCACAGTTGCTAACATGCTTGCAAACGCTGGATACAACACAGCAGAGCTTACAGATATCGGCAAGCCAGCAACACTTGATTACGATGGACCTATGGGATGGTCTACATGGGTATCAGCATCTGGCAAGGATGCAATCTGCTTAGGCTTCCCGGCAGAAGAAGTTCTTGCAGCTACATGGAACGAAGCATTAGCTGAAGAAATGGGACAGATTATTGGCGAGCAGGGTCTCTATAACGGATTTAATGGTTGGTATGCTCCAGCTATGAACACACACAGAAATGGTATTGCAACATGGGCTAACGAACAGGCAATCCGTGAAATATATCTGAAGCCTTTTGAAGTTGCAGTTAAAGAAGCAAAGGCAGATGTTAACTACTACGATGAAGATGGAAATCTTCAGACATCTACAATCAAAGCAGCAACTGCAATCATGAGCTCTTACAACAGAATTGGCTGCACATGGTCAGGCGCTCGCTATGGACTTATGACTACAATATTACGCGATGAATGGGGATTTGATGGCGCTGTACTTACAGATTATTACGGCGGTAGCGCATACATGGATCCAGATTCAGGAATTCGCGCTGGAAATGATTTAATGCTTAATACTTTTGCTGATGGTAGTCTTTCAGACCAGAAGTCAGCAACAGGTGTGGCAGCTATGAGAAGAGCAGCACACAACACTCTTTACATGGTTGTAAATTCAAATGCAATGCAGGGCATTGTACCTGGTTCAACAGTAACCTACCAGCTTGCAACATGGCAGAAATGCTTAATTGCAGGTGATATAGTAGCAGCAGCTATCGTTATTCTTGGAATCGTATTAATTCTTAAGAAGAGAAAAACTGCATAACATTCTCTTAAGGCTCTTTGTGTAAACGAAGAGCCTTCTTCTTATTTACGCTTGTTAAGACTGTAAATGCTACAGAGGTTGCAATTAGACTGGCTTCGGCTGGTCTTTTTGTGTTATGAAAAAGTTTTACTGACATTTTAAAAAATTAGCCCGTATAATGAATTATGATTCAAATGAAGGAGGAAACCATTTATGAAATTTGCTATGTTATGTTGGACCTTTGGATTCTTTGGGGAATTCCTATATCTGTTATAGGAGTTGTATTAACAAAGCAAAAAAGGAGATTTATAGATGGAATTTAAGACAGTTATAGAATCGAGAGAGTCTGTTCGTAAGTATAGTAATCAGAAACCAAATGAAGAACAGGTTAAATATATTTTAGAAGCGGGACGTATGGCGCCAACTGCTTTCAATAAACAGCCACAACGCATATATATATTAAAAAGTGAAGAAGCACTTCAAAAAATGGATAGTGTTCATCCTTGCCGTTATGGAGCACCTATGGTTATATTGGTATGTGCTGACAAGGATGCTGCTAGTAATTTTCAGGGTGGAAACAGTTATTTAATGGATGGAACAATTGTTGCAACACATATGATGCTTGCTGCTACTGATATTGGATTAGATACTTGTTGGGCTGGAGTCAATGATGTTGAGCAAACACAAAAAGTCTTTAATTTGCAGGAAAATATCTATCCTATCTGTTTTTTGGATTTAGGATATCGCTCTGATGATTTTAAAAGTCTTTTAGGCAATAAGAAAAGAAATTCCTTAGATTCAATGATTAATATTTTATAGGCACGGAATAAGTACAAGTCATTTTATTTGAGTTCAATATATGCTATTATTGAACTCAAATTATAGTGAATGAACAAATCGCAGGAGATTTCATTATGAGGAATTTTGATTATATCATCGAGGTTAAGAAAACTGTCAGTCGTGGAGGGCGTGGCAGTTTTTTATTGCAGGAAAAGGAAAGATTTAGTTATGATTGACGATAATATAGTTTTTATGCTGCTGGCAGCCATGTGTCTGGCTGCATTTTGCTTTGATTTAGCAGTAGAATTTGCAAAAGGTTTAGCTACATTACGTGAATGTAATGTAAAAGTAGAAGCGGTTCTAAGATATATAGATAAAGTGGATGATCCAAATGATCATTATAAACATTATATGTATTATCCTGTTTTTACTTATGAATATGAAGGAATAAATTATACGTCTAGCTCTCAAAGAAGATTGTATTTTCTTGAGAAAAGAAGATATTTTAATCACGAAAGTGAGCGTTTTATGATTAGAATAAATGGAGAGAATCCTAGACGATGTGTCCAAGGAAGTATTCTTGAACCTGCCGGTTTTTTTCTTATTTCTATGGCATTTATGACCTGGTTCTTTATGCGAGGGAAACTTTTATAAGATTTGACATAGTTAACGCAACCAAAAGAGAATCTATAGTCCAGTTAGTACAGTTAAAAAGTCCTGTAACAGCGTTGCTACAGGACTTAAGGTTCTAATAAATGCAAATATAACTTAAATTATACGCATAGATAAATAATTAAGGCCGAGGCCTCCCCCTTTACTTTGCCGACACTTGTCATTTGACACATAACATATAAAATGTGTGACACATAACGTATAAAAAGGTACAAAGTGATCACTTTAATCGATCATTTTATGCGATTTTGTGACACATAACGTATAAAATGATGTCGGATTGACAGATAAAATATAAAAAGCCGCCAAAAAATGACACATAAGATATAAAA
>CACYLQ010000203.1 GCA_902775195.1 uncultured Pseudobutyrivibrio sp. | reverse complement strand
AACCAGATTGTAGATATTGCGCTTGGAAATGGATTCCCAAATTCCAAGGCTTTTTCCAATGCCTTCAGGGATAAGTATGGGGTTTTGCCTAGCGAATACAGAAGGAGCAAAGAGAGTTAATGGCCAAAAAGGTTTATGCAATAAAGGCAGGCAGAAAGCCCGGAATATATAACACATGGGACGAGGCAAAGGCTCAGGTAGATGGCTTTAAAGGAGCTATCTACAAGGGCTTTACTTCTATGGAAGAGGCGAAGGCATTTATGGAAGGAGCCACCACTTCTGCTAGTGGCGCTGCCAAATCCACAGCCGTTAAAAATGATATAGTTTCATCAAAGGCCGCCTATGAGAATCTTCAGAAGGTCACTGTAGAAGACGGGGGCAAGTTCAATATCATGGATGCCACGATAAAGGAGCAGTGCCTTGATAAGGTGGCTCTTGTATCAAAGGCCTTCAAGACAGCCTTCGCAAATCCTGTTGATGTGGAATTAATAAACTGTAACGAGGATGTACAGACTCTTAAGTCTCGTTACGGATATGATTTTTCAGATATAAATACAAGTGAAAATATTGCCTTCGTTGATGGAGGCGGAGATAAGGTGGGAGCTAATTTTGAAAGCACCCGTATTCTTTTTGGCGTTGTATTTTATGATGCCAGCAAAAATCAATTATCTATGTACCGCTACGCCTTGGAGCGTGGTACAGATTTTGATTGGCTGTTTAGAGCCAGCAACGTAGCCGGCGAAGAATTGGCTGCATTGTTTGCCATCTACATCGCAAACAGATTAGGCCTAAAGCAGCTTCATATCTATCAGGACAACAATCTTCCTGCCAAATACTATTCTGGCGCATTCAAGAAAATCCATAAGCTGGATGATTACATGCTTCAGATTTTCATCAACGCCAGCATTCAGTATTTAAAGCAGGGCATGGATATTAATTTCTTGTATGTTCCTTCTGAGCATGCTGCCTACAAGGACAAAGCAAAGGCAGCAAAAGGCAGAAGCGTCTACGAATCTCAGGACATTCCAAAGGTGCCATTTGAAATGGCAGAATTCCTAAACGGAGTATCAGACAGACTGGCGGATTACCGCCAGTAAGCCTGGTTTTTATTGTACAGTTCTATTCCCAGCCAATACCTCGTGGTAATCCTCAAGGTTCTTTCTAAGAAGGGTTGGGATTTGGAGCTCGTATGGGCAGTGAGTCATGCACTTGCCACAGTCAACGCAGTCGTTGATTTTTTCCATTTCGGCCTGCCAATAGTCGCTTAGCCATGAAGCACTAGGGGCGCGGCGAAGCATTAGGGACATGCGGTTACACTGGTTGATTTGTATACCAACTGTGCATGGCATGCAATATCCGCAGCCTCGACAGAATTCGCCCATAAGCTCTGAGCGCTCTTTATCGATGAATGCCTTTATTTCATCATTCATTTTTGGAGTGTTATCCATGAATTCTAACCACTCATCTAATTCAGATTCGCGCTGAACTCCCCAGATAGGAACAACTCCATCAAACTGAGAAACGAAAGCCATAGCAGCCTTGGAATTAGTAATAAGTCCGCCGGCTAAGCCCTTCATGCCGATGAATCCCATGTTGTGTTCGTTGCAAAGCTTGATAAGCTCTATTTCCTTGTCAGTTGCAATGTAGCTCATAGGATATTGTAAGGTCTCGTAAAGACCAGATTCGATAATGTCTTTTGCAACACCCAGCTTGTGAGCAGTGCCTGCAATGTGACGAATCTTGCCCTGGGCCTTGGCTTCAATCATGCATTCGTATAATCCAGTGCCATCACCAGGCTTAAAGCATTCAGGCATCATGTGGAACTGATATATGTCGATGTAATCAGTTTTCAGATTGGTAAGAGAGGTGTCTAAATCCTTCCAAAAATCATCTGGTGTTTTTGCAGTAGTCTTTGTGGCGATAATAATATCTTCACGCTTAACATAGCCTGTGCCGAAGGCCTCTCCAAGCTTTATTTCACTGTCAGAATATGCTCTCGCAGTGTCGAAAAATCGCATACCACCGTCGTATGCTTTTCTAAGAATCTTAACCGCCTCATCAACAGATACGCGCTGAATTGGAAGAGCGCCAAATCCGTTCTGAGGAACCTTTATGCCAGTACTTCCTAAAATGATTTCTTTCATTATGAAATCCTCCTTTTAAAGATATTATAAGTGAAAGATTGAAATACTCAATGGAAAAAATCTTTTAATAAATGCTTGACACTATATAGACAGTGTCGTAAAATCTTCTCAATTAAATAACATCTTCAGGGCAGGGTGTGATTCCCTACCGGTGGTATAGCCCACGAGCCGCAAGGCATGATTCGGTGTGATTCCGAAGCCGACAGTATAGTCTGGATGAAAGAAGATATGTGATTTATCAATGGATTATTGCGCCCTGGGATTATTGTAATCTCAGGGCGTTCTTTGATTTATTGATGGATTCTATTTGTGTAAAAGTCCTGGAGAAATCTGGGACTTTTTTTCGTGGGAGGAAAAGATGGAAGACAAAAATTATATGCAGCGAGCAATTGAGCTGGCAAAGAAAGGGGCAGGCTTTGTTAATCCAAATCCAATGGTGGGAGCTGTTATAGTCAAGGATGGAAAAGTTATTGGAGAAGGCTATCATGAGAAATTTGGTGGGCTACATGCTGAAAGAAATGCCTTGAAGGACTGTAAAGCAAAAGGCAATTCGCCATCTAAAGCCACATTGTATGTAACATTAGAGCCTTGCTGTCATTATGGCAAAACTCCACCATGCACAGAGGCCATTATCGAAAGTGAAATAAGCCGTGTGGTTATAGGCACTCTGGATGTAAATCCTGTTGTGGCAGGAAAGGGGGCAGAAATACTAAGGTCAAATGGCATAAGAGTTGAGGTAGGATTGCTTGCAGAAGAGTGCAAAAAGCTAAATCGTGTGTTCAACAAATTTGTGGTCACGGGCCAGCCATACATTGTTATGAAATATGCCATGACAGCTGATGGAAAGATAGCCACAGCCAGTGGGGAATCAAAGTGGATAACAGGTGATGAGGCAAGAGAAAATGTGCATAGGCTTCGCAAGAATTTGTCGGGAATTATGGTAGGTGTGAATACCGTAATTACGGATAATCCAATGCTTGATTGT
>CACYLQ010000202.1 GCA_902775195.1 uncultured Pseudobutyrivibrio sp. | reverse complement strand
TATTCTGAATTATTTCTTGAAGGTGTCTTACCCATCTGTAAATCAAATATATCTTCAAGCTTATATCTTGCCATCTATCATCCCTACAAATCTCAATTTGTATTTCCTTTCATCGTTTTTGTTTTCACTATCTTGACAATAACTTCCTCTTCAATTAGTATTCATTTTAGACTAAGTCAACTTGTGATGGATTAAAGCTGGGTTCCCGAATGGGAGTAGGTGTTTTGCACCAAGAATCCTTTGCTCCTGGGGTTGACTTATTTTAATTATATTAAAAAGTATGTCCCTTTATATACCCAGCAACTTCTCCAACTCATCCATCTCCTTACCAATCTCCATCTCTATTTCACGGATATTAGCCATTATTTCAGATGTTGGTGGATACTCAATCTTTTCGTAAACGACCTCTTTATACTTGTTAATTGAAAGGTCATAATCATTATCAACAATATCCTGCTTAGGAACCATGAATGATTTTTCAGTACGAGCTCTATCCTTTTCCCCTTCAAGATTCTTAAATCTATTAATGATATCTGGAATATCATTATCAGCTATAGGTGAGCGCTTATCATCAAGGCTGAATCCATCTGCAGTCATATCGTAGAACCACACGTCATCTGTTCCACCATGCTCAGTTTTCGTAATAATTAGAATGGCTGTTGAAACACCAGCGTATGGTTTAAAAACACCTGATGGCATAGAAATAACAGCCTGTAATCTCTGATGCTCTACGATTTCTTTTCTAATAGCCTTGTGTGCTGTAGATGAGCCAAATAGAACTCCATCTGGAACGATACATGCACATCTTCCACCAATTTTAAGCATTCTTAAGAACAATGCTAAGAATAAAAGCTCAGTCTTTTTTGTCTTGCAAACTTTCAATAAATCAGCAGATACTATTTCTGCATCTAAGCTTCCCTTAAAAGGTGGATTAGCTAACACTAGAGTGTATTTATCTTTATCTGCATTCTGATCTGAAAGGCTGTCTCTGTATTCAATGTAAGGATTGTCTATACCGTGAGTCATCATGTTCATGGCACCTATACGAAGCATAGTTCTATCCATATCGTAACCGTGGAACATGTGATTCATATAGTGTTCTTTTTTCAACTTGTCAAAGAAAATCTCTTCCTTTCGATTCTCTTTCAAATATTCGCCAGCAGCAACTAAGAAACCTGATGTACCACATGCCGGATCACAAATTATTTCATCAGCAGTAGGGTCCATCATTTCAACCATCATCTTAATTATGTGTCTAGGTGTTCTAAACTGACCAATCAAACCTGATGTGGTAGTTCTAGAAAGAAGGTACTCGTATACATCTCCTCTAACATCAGATGACTGCATTTCATTCATCAGCTCATATATCTCATCAAGAGCATCTACAGCCTTTGATAATAATAGTGGTGTAGGCAATTTAAATATTGCATCATCCATGTATTTTGAATAAGCACTATCTTTGTTATCATGCAATGATTTAATAAATGGGAATACCCATTCCTGCATCAGAGTGTACATTTTATCTGCTGGAAAATCATGAAAAACAGACCACTTTAATTGAGTACCTTCAATCGTTCTTCCTCCAATTGATACTTCTTTGGCAAATATACTTTCGAAAGGAAGCCCTAACATAGCGCTTTCTTTTGCTCTTTTGTTATCCAAGTCATCCAAATCCTTGATGAACATTAAATATGTAGTTTGCTCAATAACATCTAAGGGATTTACGATTCCTCCAGCCGCAAACACATCCCATAATCCATCAATCTTATTTTTTAATTCTCCTGTAATCATTTATCGCTTCTCCTCATTCCATATATATTTGGTGTATCTACCGCCACCTAGTTTTATAATGTCCTCTTTATTCGTCAAGTCTATTAATGCTCTCTGAACTGTTATCTGACTTATATCAGGACATTTCTTTAATATCTCTGATTTGGTGATAGGGCCAAGGTTATGCTTGATAATCTCTCTAACTCTATCTGGTTTAGATAATTCCTTATCTGTAAGTAATTTCACCCTAGATGAAAAATCTCTGTATGCAGCTAGAATAACTCCTAAATAATATTTTACAAATGGTTCGTAATCATTTTCGTTTTCGTGCCATTTGTAAGAGCTTAATTCTAGGTTTTGATAATAGGCTTCTTTTGTTTTCTCTATTAGCTTTTCTATACTGATATATTTACCAACAATGTATCCTTCCCTATATAAAAGAAGTAATGTCAGCAATCTACTAAGTCGTCCATTACCATCTCCAAATGGATGAATACAAAGAAAATCTAATACAAACATAGGTATTATTACTAATGGCTCTACTATGCTCTCCTTACGAACATTATCGTAAGCATCACATAATTCCTCAATTGCTGAGCTGGTTTCCCATGCATGAACTGGAGTAAATCTTATTCGATAGCTTCCATCTGCAAGCTCTTCTCGTATCTCATTATCCGAGACCTTATACTGTCCTCCAGTATTACTTCCTTCAAATTTATACAAGTCACGATGGAGCTGTAGTATTATTGATGGTTTTACAGGAATATGCTCATAACTCTCATGAATCGTATTTAAAACATCTCTGTATCCAGCTATCTCACATTCTTTTCTGTTCTTAGGATTGGTCTTATCCAGCACAAGAGCCTTTATGCTGACATCAGATGTATATATTCCTTCTATTCTGTTAGAGGCTTCTGTACTTTGTATTTTAGCAATCTCTAAAAGGCTAGAAAGACTGTCTGCCTTAGACTCAATGAATAAACGTTGCTCGCCTTTATATTCATGAATCTGTCCAATCATCGAAACTATTTCCGGAGTCAGCAGCTCTTTCCATTTTTCTCTATAATTAAATTCTCTCATATGATACTCCTAGACTTCTTTACAAATATCATACAATGTAATTATATCAAAGTAAAGGCTCAATTTTATCATTTTTCTATAAATGATAAAATTGAGCCTTATTTGATAATGTTAATTCACTACAGTAGCGCTGCCACAAGTCGTCCTATTATTCTCATTGTGTAATTTAATCGCAACTCTATAATATCCTTTCCCAAGCCCTACGTAATCCGAGCAATCTCTTATCAGGATTTTATACTCAAGCAATCTTTCTGCCAAATCCTTTTTATCAGATTTAAACAGGATGTAATTAGCTTCCGATGGATAAACCTCAAAGCCTAAAGCTGTGAGCTCCTCCCTCAAATATTTTCGCTCTGCGTTTATGATTTTTACTGAATCTTCTACATAATCCATGTGCTTAAGACATTCTGCCCCTGCCATCTGGGCAAAAATAGAAAGATTCCATTCTGGCAAATGAGCCTTAATGCTTTCTGCAAGAACCCTCCGTGAGCAGATGGCGTAACCTAGTCTAACTCCTGGAATGGCAAAGGTCTTTGTAAATGCCCTAAGGACAACAAGTGATTTATACTTTCTGATGTTGTAAGCTAATGAAAGTTCCTTTTCCTTGCCTGTAAGTGTAAGGAAACACTCATCAACTACCACTGTACAAGAAATGCTTTCGCAGGTTTCAATTATTCGCTCAAGCAAATCCTTATCAATTAATAGCCCATTAGGATTGTTAGGATTTGTAAGAAACAGCACCCTAGGCTTTTCTGTTTCGATGGCATCTAATATGTCTCCTGTTAGTTTAAAATCATCACTTTCCTTTAGCTGATAATAAACCACATCACATTTTGGGCAAGCCCCCTGCAAGCAGTATTCGTATCCCGAAAAGCCTGGAACTACCAGCATAGCCTTTTTAGGAAGCAGTGCATGACATATTGCCATTATTATTTCCGAAGCGCCATTTCCATATACCACCACATCATTTATTACATTAAACATCTTAGCTGTTTCAGTAACTAAG
>CACYLQ010000201.1:3650-4534 GCA_902775195.1 uncultured Pseudobutyrivibrio sp. | reverse complement strand
GAAGGTTATATTGCCAGCATGTACAAAAAATACGGCAAGGTTATTTCTCCAATGGGATGTCGTGCCTTCCTTTCACCATGGTATGAAAGAGGCGGCATGAAGCCAGCTGATGAAAATGATGAGCCTGTATTTATTGGACGTTTCAATATTGGTGCAGTATCACTTCATCTTCCAATGATTCTTGCAAAATCTCGTCAGGAATCCAGAGATTTCTACGAGGTGCTTGATTACTATTTGGAGATGATTAGAAAGCTTCATATTCGTACCTATGCATACCTTGGAGAAATGCGTGCATCTACAAACCCACTTGCATATTGCGAGGGCGGCTTCTATGGTGGACATCTTGGTTTCCACGATAAGATTAAGCCACTTCTTAAGGCAGCTACAGCATCCTTTGGAATTACTGCATTTAATGAGCTTCAGGAGCTATACAATGGCAAATCTTTAGTTGAAGATGGAGAATTCGCGCTGGAGGTTCTTAAGCATATAAACGATAAGGTTAATCAGTTTAAGGAAGAGGATGGCAATCTTTATGCTATCTACGGTACACCAGCTGAAAATCTTTGTGGTTTACAGATTAAACAGTTTAGAAATAAGTATGGTCTTGTAGAGAATGTATCAGATAGACCTTATGTATCTAATTCATTCCATTGCCATGTTTCAGAGGATATTACACCAATCCAGAAGCAGGATTTAGAGGGACGCTTCTGGGAGCTTTCAAACGGTGGTAAAATCCAATATGTTCGTTATCCAATCAACTACAACCGTGAAGCAGTTAAGACTTTAGTTCGTCGTGCTATGGATAAGGGATTTTATGAAGGCGTTAACCTTTCACTTTCATACTGTGACGATTGCGGACATGAAGAGCTTGAAATGGATGTTTG
>CACYLQ010000201.1:0-3640 GCA_902775195.1 uncultured Pseudobutyrivibrio sp. | reverse complement strand
ATGGCAGAAATAGCGGATCGTAAATCAATGTAAATATAGAAGAGCAATTTATAGTTAACAAGCTATTATTGTTCTGAATGAGACATGTTAGTCGAATGAAGAATAATAATGCTTGTTAACGTAATAAATTGCGGACTAGGGAGAATAGACATAATGAATTACCATAATATTACGAAAGACGATATGCTCAATGGTGATGGCTTGCGCGTAGTACTTTGGGTAGCAGGTTGCGATCATCATTGTAAGGAATGTCAGAATCCTCAAACCTGGGATCCTGACAGCGGCATCAAATTCGACGATGCAGCAAAGGAAGAGTTGTACGAGTCATTATCTCGCGACTATATATCAGGCATAACATTTAGTGGTGGTGATCCACTATTTCCTGGCAATAGACAGGAAGTGACGGAGCTTGCCCGGGAGATTAGGGAGAGGTTTCCCGGGAAGACCGTCTGGCTCTACACAGGTTTCTCATTTGAGGAAATAAAAGAGCTAGAAATTATGAAATATTTGGACGTATTAGTTGACGGAGAATTTGAAATTGATAAGATAGATTTGCAGGCAAAATGGAGAGGAAGCATTAATCAGCGAGTTATTGATGTACCTCAGACACTTAAGCTAGGTCAGATTGTGCTAGCATGTGATTAAAATATAGGGAGAATTAAATAATGGAAATTAATATTAAGCGTTTAACAGACTCTGCTAAGCTTCCAGATAGAGGTTCAGCATTTGCTGCAGGGTATGATTTGTTTGCAGATGTTACAGAGGATGTTACTATAGAGCCTCACGAGACCAAAATGATTGGAACTGGTCTTGCAATGGAAATTCCAGAGGGATATTTCGGAGGCATTTTTGCAAGAAGTGGTCTTTCAGCAAAGGAAGGACTTAGACCTGCCAACTGTGTAGGTGTTGTAGATGCAGACTACAGGGGAGAAATAAAAGTAGCTCTTCATAATGATGGAGAGGTTCAAAGAGTTGTGACACCTGCTGAGAAAATTGCTCAGCTTGTGGTAGTTCCATTTTTACCTGTTAGCTTTAACGAGGTTAAAGAGCTTTCTGATACTGTTCGAGGAGCTGGCGGATTTGGTTCTACAGGAAAACACTAAAGCTTTTTATTGGCGCCTGGTTTTTCCAGACGCCTTTAGCTGTTTTTTATAAAAAATTTGAAAGAGAGTAAGTTTATGGCAAAAAAGGTTACTTATGATGAAAGTAGCATATCCGTTTTAGAGGGACTTGAGGCCGTTAGAAAACGTCCTGGTATGTATATTGGTTCCACATCTAGAAAGGGTTTGAATCATCTTATATATGAAATCGTAGATAACTCTGTTGATGAACATTTAGCCGGCGAATGCGATACAATTTATGTCACACTAGAAAAGGATGGCAGCTGTACAGTAGAAGATAATGGACGTGGTATTCCTGTTGGTTTACATGCAAAGGGAGTTCCTGCTGCACGTCTTGTTTTCTCTACACTTCACGCTGGTGGTAAGTTTGATGATAGTGTATATAAAACAAGTGGTGGTCTTCACGGCGTAGGTTCATCTGTTGTTAATGCACTTAGTACATATATGACAGTTGATATTTCACGTGAGGGTTACGTTCATCACGATAGATACGAAAGAGGTGTTCCAGTTGAGAAACTGGTAGATGGACTTCTTCCAAAGATTTCAAAGACAACAAAGCATGGTACAAAGATTAACTTCTTACCAGACCCAGAAATCTTTGAAAAGACATATTTCAAGGAGGACGATATTAAGAGCCGTCTTCACGAGACAGCATATCTTAATCCAGGCCTCACTATTAATTATGCAGATTTACGTCAGGAAGAGCCAGATTATGAGACTTTCCACGAGCCAGATGGTATCAAAGGATTTGTTAAGGAAATCAATAAGACTGCAGAAGTACTTCATGATGTTATTTATTTCAAGGGAAGTGCTGATGGAATTGAGCTTGAGGTAGCATTCCAATATTGCAACGAATTTAAAGAAAACATCCTTGGTTTCTGTAATAATATTTACAACTCAGAGGGTGGTACTCATATTACTGGTTTCAAGACTGTTCTTACTACAGTCATTAACAATTATGCCAGAGAGCTTGGTATCCTTAAGGACAAGGATGCTAACTTCACAGGTGCCGATGTAAGAAACGGTATTACAGCTATTGTCAGCATCAAGCATCCTGATCCTCGTTTTGAAGGACAGACTAAGACAAAGCTTGATAACCCAGATGCATCAAAGGCTACACAGAAGGTTTGTCAGGATGAGTTTATTCTTTACTTCGATAGAAACCTTGAGACACTCAAGGCTATTATTTCCTGCGCAGAAAAATCTGCAAAGATTCGTAAGTCTGAAGAAAAAGCTAAAACAAATCTTCTTACAAAGCAGAAGTTCTCTTTTGATCAAAATGGTAAGCTTGCTAACTGCGAGTCTAGAGATTCAAGCAAATGTGAAATCTTCATCGTAGAGGGAGATTCCGCTGGCGGTTCTGCAAAAATGGCTAGAAACCGTATGTATCAGGCAATCATGCCTATCCGTGGTAAGATTCTTAACGTTGAAAAGGCTTCAATGGACAAGGTTCTTGCAAACGCAGAAATTAAAACACTTATTAATGCATTCGGATGCGGCTTTTCAGAAGGCTACGGAAATGATTTTGATATTTCAAAGCTTCGCTATGACAAAATCGTAATCATGGCCGATGCCGATGTGGACGGTGCTCACATCTGTACATTGCTTTTAACATTCTTCTATAGATTCATGCCTGAGCTTATTAAGGAAGGACATGTTTATATTGCCATGCCTCCTCTTTATAAGGCTATTCCTGCAAAGGGGGATGAGGAATATCTGTATGATGATGTTGCTCTTGAAAAATATAGAAGAAAAATGAATGGAAAATCCTTCACACTTCAGCGATACAAAGGTCTTGGTGAGATGGATAAGGATCAGCTTTGGGAAACAACTCTTGATCCAGAAAGAAGAAAGCTTAAATTAGTTGAAATCGAGGATGCCCTTACCTCGTAAAGACTTTATTTATAAGCATGCAAAGGAGGCTGAAATAGATGCCTAGTGAAATTATAAGAACAGAATATTCTGAGATAATGCAGAAATCCTTCATAGATTATTCTATGTCAGTTATCCTTGCTCGTGCAGTACCTGATGTTAGAGATGGTCTTAAGCCGGTACAGCGTCGTACACTTTACGATATGTACGAGTTAAAGGTTGATTATAATAAGCCATACAAGAAGAGTGCTCGTATCGTGGGTGATACCATGGGTAAATATCATCCACATGGTGATAGCTCTATTTACGAAGCCGAAGCACTTGTAGTTATGAGTCAGGATTTCAAGAAGAGCCTTCCTTTAGTAGATGGTCATGGTAACTTTGGTTCAATCGAAGGTGATGGAGCCGCTGCCATGCGTTACACCGAGGCTCGTCTTGCCAAGGTGGCGCAGGAGGTTTACCTGGGAGACCTTGATAAAAATGTAGTAGATTTTGTTCCTAACTACGACGAAACAGAAAAGGAGCCAGAGGTTCTTCCTGTTCGTGTTCCAAATATCTTAATTAATGGTTCTGACGGTATCGCTGTAGGTATGGTTACATCTATCCCTCAGCACAACCTTGGAGAGGTTATTGATGGCGTTATAGCC
>CACYLQ010000200.1 GCA_902775195.1 uncultured Pseudobutyrivibrio sp. | reverse complement strand
GTAAGGCTTTTGGCCCTTTGCTTTAGGAATTCTATTTCCTGGGTAACCCTTATGTAATCTAAATTTTTAGTTGTTATATATAAAACCCGCTTGTCCTCAAAATGTCCGGACAGTGTTTCGAATTTTTCCATACTATTTTCCTTAAGTACACAGTTTGTTCATAGTATATCACAAACCGACTTTCCTTGCATTGCCTATAAGGTTGATTTAGAATAGTTTGTAATAAACTATTGATGGAAGGCTAATACATGGCAAAATTAGCAATCGTAATGTCTACCTATAATGGGCAGACTTTTTTAGAGGAACAAATTAACAGTATTCTAAATCAGACCTTTTCAGATTTCACACTTTATATCAGGGATGATGGTTCTTCAGATGATACTGTTTCTATTATAGAAGGATTAGCGCCAGCTTTTCAACTGCTGCTGCATTTGCTCTTGATGATGATTTAGATTTTAGCTACCTGGCATTTTGCGACCAGGATGATGTGTGGGAAGCAGGTAAGCTTCAGGCCGCTGTTGATAAGCTGGCTGATGTAGGTTCAGAGGTCCCTGCATTATTTGCTTCTAATTATTATATATGCGACGTGTTTCTGAACATCAGCGGAATATTTTCAGACGCTAATCCTATGAATGGAGTCACTTTCCAAAACATGTTTTTTGAGGGAGTGTTCCCTGGATTTACCATTGTAATCAACAGACATTTGGCAAAGCTTGCTTTCTTAAATGACTGTTCTAAGGATATTTATTATCACGACAAATGGGTGTCACTGATTGCCCTTGGGTTAGGTGGCAACATCATTTACGACAGCACTCCTTTGGCAAAATACAGACGCCATTCTTCGGCTGCATCTTCTACTAATTTAGGTGCAATGGCCAAAATCAAATGGCGTATCAACACTGTTTTAAATGGAGATTTCTGTCCTAGAACCAAACACATGCTAGAAAGCTTTGGCATGCTTTTTGCAGACATGGTTTCTTCCGATATTAAGGACTTCCTATTAATTTTCAATGGGAATAAAAAGGGCAAAAAGCTTTTTTATCCACAGGCTCTGCGCCGTAGCGCTTCAGGGGAAATATTGCTTAGAATCATTATCCTTTTAGGCAAGCTATAAAATACATTCTTTTAGGAAATAACATGAAAGAAAAAAACGTTAAGAAAAACTATATATATAATGTTGCATATCAGATGTTAGTTATCATCACTCCACTTCTTACTGCCCCTTACATCGCAAGAGTTCTTGGTGCAAATGGAATGGGTGTTTTTAGCTACGTTACTGCTATTGCAGCATTCTTCATTATTTTTGCAAATCTTGGAACATCTACCTACGGTCAGCGTGAGGTTTCCTATGTACAGGCGGATGCCTACAAAAGGTCTGTAGCATTTTGGAATACGGCATTATTCAGATGTGCAAGCACTGGCTTATTTCTACTTTTATATGGCATATTTGTTTTTGCCCTTCACCCTGAATGGATGGTTATTTACATCATACAGTTCATCGAAATCATCAACGTTGCCTGCGACACCAGCTGGTTCTTCCAGGGACTTGAGGAGTTCGGTAAAATCGTTGGAAGAAATGCAGTCTTTAGAATTGTGAATCTAGTCATGATTTTCACCCTCATTAAGGATGAAAACGATTTGGCTCTTTACACTGCCGGCACCGCCCTCATCACTATGATGGGACATGTTTCGCTGTGGGTATATCTGCCAAAATATATGACTAAGGTTAATCCTTCGGATTTGGCTCCATTCAAGGATACTAAGGTCATTCTTGGTCTTTTCCTTCCTACCATCGCCGTTCAGATTTATCAGTATCTGGACAAGATTATGATTGGTTGGTTCACTGAAGGAAACACTGAAAACGGATACTATGATGCAGCTATGCGAATCACCAAAATGGTGCTGGTTTTAGTAACATCCATGAGCACAGTTATGGTTCCTCGCATCGGACAGTATTTTAGTGAAGGCAATAAGGACGCGTTTTTGGGTATTCCTCTTATGTTTGGATTGTTTGGAATCGCTGACAGCTTCGTTCCATGGTTCTACGGTGACAGCTACGAAAAGGTTAAGACATTGCTAAAGATTGTTTCTGTCATTACCGTTGCAATCTCCATTAACAACGTAACTGGTATTGAATATCTGGTTCCTACAAAGCGAGAGAAGTTATACACAAGAACTGTTTTAATGGGTGCTGTTATCAACTGCTGCCTGAACCTTTTGTTAATACCTAGACTGCTGTCTTACGGTGCTGCTATTGCATCAGCTGTGGCAGAGCTTTCAATCGCCGTTATACAGCTTTACTATGTAAGACATGAGCTTAACCTGCTAAAGGTTATTAAGCCTGTTTGCAAATATCTTTTTGCAGGTGTTATGATGTTGGCTCTTTTAATTTTAGAGGATCAGTTTTTACCTGCCTCTATCCTCGGAACATTGTTTCGTGTAGTTTCCGGCGCTGGGCTGTATTTTGCACTTTTGGTAGTGCTTGTAGATACATTCTTTATAGAAAATGCTACAATCGTAATTAATAAGGTTAAGAAAATCATCAAACGGAGTAAATAATTAATAATGAGAATTCTAGCGTACATTTTAATAGTATTATTTGTTCTTTTAGGCGTGGCAGCCTTCTATTTTGGTGTGAAGAAGCGCGGACGTGGGGCATTTCTCATAGGGCTGTATGTTTTATTTTTCATATACACCGCGGCAATAGGCGTGTTCTATGCGCACTATGTTCCTGATTCATCTCCTGACGAATCTGCCCACATTGCCTATGTCTACTATCTCCATGAAACAGGCGAAATTATTCCTCATTTTGAGGACATGCATATTTTCAACAATGCCATGATGAAGTGGTCTACAGAGCCTAACTATGAATATCAGGAATCATTAGTTAACTATCTTTGCCACCCACCTCTTTATTATCACATTATGAGATTAGCCGGTGGCTTTACTCCTACCGAATCAGATGTTGTTGTTACTATTCAAAAGATGCAGCTTCGCTACTTCAGCCTTGCCATTTCGATGATTGGCGTTGGTCTGATGCTTTACATCGGTTATTCCAGACTGACAAAGCAGTGTCCTTGGTTACATCTTTTATATGCCGTTACTATTACAAGCATTCCAATGCTTTCTTATGAGCTTTGCGCTGTTACCAACGATGCACTTGCCCTTGTTACTGGTACCATCTGCATACTTGGTCTTATCAGATTTTGCGAAGGCAAACGAAACCTTGGCACCTACATGCTTATCTCCGCAGGCATTTCTGCTTCGCTTTTGACAAAGCTTACTACTGCAATGCTTTGCATATTTATGGCACTTATCGTTCTTGTTATTACTATGATTAAAGAGCGCAGCCTAAAGGGGCTTATCGCCAAGGAGTTTTTCATCTCCATCCCTGTTTATGCCATCGCTGCTGTTTACTACATTTTAGTTTATCAGCGTTACGGAACTATACATCCTTCTTTGGAGCTTATCTGCAGCAAGGATTACTTCGAAAATACGATATATTATGTTAGCAAGGCCGAGCGCGTTAGCTTTACCTTTAACGAATATCTTTCATATTACTTTGAGCGATTCTTCCTTTCTTGGTCTGGAATCGAATCTATTCATCGTTTTATGAAGACCTTCACCTACAGCCTTACTGCTATTCCATTTGAATTGCTTTGGGTGCTTCCTGTACTACTGTTTATCCCAGTGGTAAACAAGAAAGCTGGCTCACTTGCTCTTCCTCTTCAGGCCGGATGGTTCTCATGTGCCCTTACATTTATCTACCAGCTTAAGAGTGCTTATGGAACTTATATTACTCGTGGATATTTAGGCGGATTCGCCTCTAGATATTATTTACCATTTATTCCTGTTTTAGCATTAGCCCTTGCTGTCATACTTGCCAGCCTGCTTATAGAAAACGGCTTCAATGCTGAGACAGAAGAAATCACTGTAGATGGGTCACTTGCCAGCTTTGGAAAGCGCATGTTTTACAACCAAATGATTTACGCTATTGGGTTAGGATATGCCTTCCTACTTTTCTATGGTAATTTCCCATTCTTCTTGCTTCACTTTGCAGCGTAGGCCACGACACGTTAGTCCGCCTGTTACGCTGTCAATAAATATATTACACCGTCGCGAGATTGGCTCCTTGTGTAATATATTCATTGACAGCTACAGGCTCATTCTAAACATCTGGTTCGCGGCTTCACTACGTCACTTCTCGAAATGCTGATAGTCCTTTGAGGAATTCCATGCTCCACCCCAACTGAATCCGTGGGCGGTAAAGAGCTGGTAAGCCAAGTCGGTTTCGTCGATCTTGTGTGGGAAATCTGCTGTGCGGTCCACGTATGGGATGCTGTTGGCTGGCTCTATGTTCAGGTTTCCATTAACTGTTTTAATATATGGATTGTAAAGTGGATTAATATCTATAGCCATTCCACTTCCGTGCTTTGAAATCTTTGTTGTGTGGCTGATGAATCGGAAGTTGAAGTTTGAAGAATTATTATCTGCCATTGACGCTTCATCCTCTGCATTATATTCATCCACCAGCTTAATCTTTTCTATCTGATAACCTGCTTCATACAGCTGTTCAAATATCTCCAGCAAATCCTCCGCTATTGCCTTGTTGCATATGATTTCTCCCTCATGGGTCTGCCCATCAAATCCCACATGTAATACATGCAAATATCTCAAATCCTCCAGTGGCACTATGCAGTCATCCTTGTAGGACTTTCCCTTTATCCTTGTGAAGATGTCGCTGTCAGCTGTAAATATTATTCCGTAGAAGTTTTCTGTGTCTTTAACATTAGTTGTGGTCATTTTCTCTTCCCCTGTAGTATTGTCGTTATTTGGTTCATTGTTTGGTACTTGGTTTTCGTCTGTAGTTTTGTCTTTGGATTCATTTGCGGCCTCCAATATCTCTTCACTTTTTATTGATTCACCAACTTCTTTGGCTGATTGCTGCTCCCCATCTTTTCCACAGGCCCCCAGTGTTACTAACAGCACTATGCACACTAGAATTGCAACATATCTCTTCATGTTCCACCTCACTCAAGCTCTCTGCCACAAGTATAACCTATTACTATCTTCTGTCACAACATTGCTCACAAACCCACATTTTCCGTTGCCCTTGTGACAGGATTTCACTGATTTCGTCTGATTTCTGTCACAGCATA
>CACYLQ010000199.1 GCA_902775195.1 uncultured Pseudobutyrivibrio sp. | reverse complement strand
TGGAATTGCAGGTCCTAAGAATTCTGAAGATTACTTTGAAATTGAACAGCGTAATAAATTTTCAGTAGGTGAAACTATTGAAATTATGAAGCCAAACGGTGATAATATAGAAGTACAGGTTCTTGGAATTAAAAATGAAGAGGGAGAGGATATGGAATCTTGTCCACATCCAAAGCAAAAGCTATTTATCAAATTAAGTGTTACACCTGATGAATTTGATATTCTAAGAAGAAAAGAAGCATAATATTTAGTTACGAGGAGAATACAAATGGCAGATAGTAAATATGTAGCTTATGTAGGCACTTATACACATGAGACTAGTGTTGGTATTTATGTTTATGATGTAAATCCAGACACGGGAGTATTAACAGAAAGAAGTGTAGCGCCAATTAATAACCCATCGGATATTATTAATTCACATGACAATAAGTTCCTTTATTCAATTGCGGATGAAGGTGTTGCAGCTTTCAAGATTCTTGAAAATGGTGACTTAGAGAAAATCAACCAGGAATGGGTTGGCGGCATGAGAGGCTGTAACCTCTGTGTTGATTCTCAGAATAGGTATTTATTTGTTGCAGGCTACCATGATGGCCGTGTAACAATGATGAAGTTAAATGAGGATGGTTCCATTGCAGGTATTGCAGATGGTATTTTCCATCAGGGTATTGGTAAGTCAGTTGCTGACAGACCACTTTACCCACACTGTACATGCGTTGAGCTAACAAAGGACGAAAGATTCCTTTGCGTTGTAGAAAATGGTTTACATCAGATTAAAATCTACAAAGTAGATTACGATTTAGGTAAGCTTCGTCTTGTAGATATTGTTAGATGTACTATGGGTTCTGCACCTCTTAGAATGAAGTTTTCTAAGGATGGTAAATACGCTTACGTTATTACAGAAATGTCTAACGAAATCCTTGTGTATGATTATCATATTATCGGAGATCATCCTGATTTCGAATGTATCCAGACAGTTTCTCTTTTAGTTGGTGTAGATGAGGAAATCAGTACTGGTACAAACATCAAGTTTGGTGATGACGACAAGTTCTTATATGCCAGCGTAGATGGTCTTAATGCAATTTGCATGTATGAAAGAGACCCAAAATCTGGAAAGATTAAGTACTTCTCACACAGCTTCATTAGTGGAGATTATCCTAAGAGCTTTGCAGTTCTTCCAGGGGATAAATATTATGTATCACTTAACCACGATACAAACGAAATCAGAAGCTTTATTATTGATAAAAAGGCTGGACATTCATTAATGCAGAATGCTCCAATAAAGATTGCTAAGCCTAACAGTATTGTTATTGTTAAGATTAAATAGCTTGTAGTAAGGGCTGGTGTTACAGCCCTTTTTTCTTTTTCATCATAGGGAGGTCATAATGTCAGGTTCATCTTTCGGAAGCAGAATTACAGTTACTACTTGGGGCGAGTCACACGGCAAAGGCGTTGGTGCTGTCATAGACGGTATACCAGCGGGCTTGAAGCTGGATGAAAGTGACATCCAAATCTATTTGGATAGAAGAAAACCTGGACAGTCCAAGTTCACAACAGCTAGGGCTGAAGCTGATAAGGTTACTATTTTATCAGGGGTTTTTGAAGGAGTAACTACTGGAACCCCAATATCTGTAATGGTAGAAAATAACGACCAGCATTCTAAAGACTATAGCAACATTGCTAAAAGCTTTAGACCAGGTCATGCTGATTATGGCTTTACAGAGAAATTTGGTTTTCGCGATTACAGAGGTGGCGGACGTTCATCTGGAAGAGAAACTATAGGGCGAGTGGCTGCCGGCGCTATATGTGCCAAGCTTTTATCAGAGCTTGGTGTTACTGTTTGTGCATACACTAAATCCATCGGAGATGTTAAAATCTATGATTTTGATTTATCCGAAAGAGACAACAATGCACTTTGCATGCCTGACCCTACTGCGGCAAAAAAGGCAGAGGAATATCTTGAGGCATGCATGTTAAACAACGACAGTGCAGGAGGCGTTATAGAATGCTTAATTACTGGTGTTCCTGCAGGTGTGGGAGACCCAGTATTTGATAAATTAGATGCTTGCCTTGCAAAGGCGCTAGTATCAATCGGTGCTGTTAAGGGTGTTGAAATTGGAGATGGCTTTGCTGTTTCCAAAACTGTAGGCTCTATCAACAATGATAAATTCAAAATGGAAGATGGTCAGGTTACAAAGCTTACAAATCATAGCGGAGGCATATTAGGTGGTATATCTGACGGTGATGATATTATTGTCAGATGTGCAATAAAGCCTACTCCATCTATTGCTCAAGCACAGCAGACTGTTAATGAAGCTCATGAGGATACAACAATCGAAATTCATGGCAGACATGACCCTGTTATTGTACCAAGAGCGGTTGTAGTTGTGGAAGCAATGTGCGCACTTACTATTTGCGATGCAATGTTTTCTCATATGACAGACAGATTAGATTATATTAAGGAGTTTTATAAGAATTGAAGTATGAATTATTAAAGACAGAAGGGAGAGCCAAAAGAGGTCGTTTCCATACAGTTCATGGTGTAATTGAGACACCAGTATTCATGAATGTTGGAACTGTAGCGGCTATCAAGGGTGCTGTCTCTACTGATGATTTAAGACAAATCAAGACTCAGGTGGAGCTTTCTAATACTTATCATCTTCACGTTAGAACAGGTGATAAGCTTATCAAAGAGCTTGGTGGTCTTCATAAATTTATGGCATGGGACAAGCCAATCCTTACAGATTCAGGCGGATTCCAGGTATTTTCTCTTGCAGGTATCAGAAAGATTAAAGAAGAAGGTGTTACCTTTAATTCTCATATCGATGGCCGAAAGATTTTTATGGGTCCAGAGGAGTCTATGCAGATTCAGTCTAACCTTGGCTCTACAATAGCTATGGCATTTGATGAATGTCCACCAGCTCTTGCAGAACGTAAATACGTAGAAGATTCTGTTGCTCGTACAACTAGATGGTTACATAGATGCAAGGCTGAAATGGCTCGTCTTAATTCATTAGATGACACAATCAATAAAGAGCAGTTATTGTTTGGTATCAATCAGGGTGCCATCTATAACGACATTAGAATTGAGCATGCTAAAACTATTTCAGAGCTTGATTTGCCAGGCTATGCAGTAGGTGGTCTTGCTGTTGGTGAAAGCCATGAGCAGATGTATGATGTGTTAGATCATGTGGTTCCATA
>CACYLQ010000198.1:2114-5820 GCA_902775195.1 uncultured Pseudobutyrivibrio sp. | reverse complement strand
ATATCTTTGAAGCTCGGAATTTACCCAGCCTGGTTCATGCTTTTCAACATTCCAGTCCTTTAAATTCAGGCTATCTCCGTCAAATTCATCGTTCCAGACCAGACTATAGCCTTCATCTGAATACTTATCCTCTAGACCATCCGCCTTGGTCTGTTTGGCTTCCACGGGAAAAGCCGTGACAGCCATCATACCAGCCATCCCCAAGGCCAGTAGGCACTTACCTCTTCCAATTTTCATTACACATTCTCCTTTCATTTTAGAAATGATATGGATATGATAAAAAAATTAATAATAGTTTTATATCGAAAATGAACTTTTTTTATCAAAATCATTCAATAAAAAAACGCCAGCCCTTTCGGACTGACGTTAAAGTAGCTAATCTTTTCATAAAGCTTTTTGGATAAATCAGTAATGATTACTATTTTACTATTGACTTTTCATTCATCTCTGCTATTATAAAGATAGTCACTATTAATTTTTCGGATTGGCGGTGTTAAATTCATCTCTGCTATTATAAAGATAGTCACTATTAATTTTTCGGATTGGCGGTGTTAAATGAATTATAGTAGGCAACGTGAATCAATAAAAGAATATTTAATGTCAACCCAGGAGCATCCCACAGCTGATGTTATATATCAGCATGTTAAGGAGAATTACCCTAAAATCAGCCTGGGCACAGTCTACAGAAATCTCACTCTTCTCGTTGATTTAGGGGAAGTTAGAAAGATTTCCACTGGTGACGGAACAGAGCATTATGATGCAGATACATCAGCTCATAGTCACTACTATTGTAGATGCTGTCACAGGGTAATGGATTTGGAGGTCACACCTAGTGTTGACCAGATTCTTTCTGCTTCTTCTGCGGGTCTTGGCACAGTTGAAATGGCAAGCTTGCTATTCACTGGCGTGTGCAAAGACTGTATTTAATGCAGGATAATAATTAATAGTGAAATCAGTAATGATTATCATATTTTACACAATGAAAGGAGTCTAGTTATGGCAAAGTATGTATGTTCAGTATGTGGTTACGTTTATGAAGGTGACAATCCACCAGCAGAATGTCCTGTGTGTCACGTAAGTGCTGACAAATTCAAAAAGGTAGAGGGCGAGCTTAAGCTTGCTGCAGAACATGAATTTGGCATCTACGCAAAGACAGTTAAGAACAATCCAGATATCACAGATGAAGATAAGAAATATATTTTAGACCAGTTAAAGTCTAACTTTACTGGCGAGTGCTCAGAGGTTGGCATGTACCTTTGCATGGCACGTGTAGCTCACAGAGAGGGTTATCCAGAAATCGGTTTATATTGGGAAAAGGCAGCCTTCGAAGAGGCTGAGCACGCTGCTAAGTTTGCAGAGCTTTTAGGCTCAGAGCTTGAAGTTAACATGACAGATTCTACAAAGAAGAATCTTGCATGGCGTGTTGACTGCGAATACGGTGCTACAGCAGGTAAGTTCGACCTTGCTTCTTGTGCTAAGAAGAACAACCTTGATGCAATCCATGATACAGTTCATGAGATGGCTCGTGACGAGGCTAGACACGGAAAGGCCCTTGAAGGACTTTTAAATCGTTACTTCAAGTAAAACAAATTTTTAGATTATAAAAGCTAGGAGATTTGTTTTCTCCTAGCTTTTCTTTTGTCTTATGTATTCTGCTAATCCAAGGAATGATATTGTTGAAATGGAGGCTATAGCACATATCTCTTCATAAATACTTTGTCCTAAATATACACAGCCTGCACCTACTACGATACTGACTGTACACAAAATCCTGTGAATTTTCCTTCGCTTTTTCGCTAATTTATTCTCTACGAGCTGCTTATCCTCCTCGGTTATGTCAAGATTTAAAGCCTCATCCTTTTGCATCACCCCAATTGTAAGCAATGATAAAAGAAATACAAATATTATGATTAGATAATAGTATGTATCTGGCTTTCTAAAAAAATATTTCCATGATAGCTTTTTACTATCTTTTTTAGCTAAGCCCTCAGCGCCGTCTGTCTTGCTTTGGTCTATTTCTTCATCAAACCCCTGCTCCACCATTGCAATCCTGTCTAATCTTCCTACAACGGCACATCTGCCATCTGTAGTTGCATTCTCGCAGGTGGTTAAAGCGATTATCTTATCATCCGCAGTAATACCAATATCTCTGTAATGAGTGGCATTTTCCTTTAACCATTTTTGAAAATCTCCCATCTCCTCTAGCTCTTTTGCAGCATAAAAAATGTTTTCATCATAGGCGCTGCACTCCACACAGGCGTATAGCTTAATGGAATATGTAGTGTCTGGCAGATACAATATTCCTGTAGTATTCTCCTTAAAAAAATCTGCATTTTTGTATTTCATAACGTCCCCAAACATTCCGCCATTATAAATGTGATGTCCGAATAATAGATTGTATGGGTCGCTATAATCCTTGGAATTTTTGGCTGACAGAAATATAGAACCAGAAAGCTCAAAGTCCCCATGAACATTTTTGTTTACATATTCATAATCGTCTTCTCCCTGCATGACAGGGTAATCGATTTTAGTTCCATCAATTGTAACCCAGGAAGTAGTATCTTCATTTATTGCCAAAAGCTCCCTAAAGGTTAGTCTGTTATCAGTATCGCCTCCAGAAAATGTGGGATGCAAATCAATTATCTCAGAATCCAAATAAGAATCGTTGTATATCTGGTATGTATACAAAAGAGAATAAATAGCGTAGACCAAAATCACTATTACAATAAAGACCGCAATAAGGCTAAGGGCAGCATTTGCGCCCCTAGCCATTTTACCTGGGATTACATACCCAGCCCTATCATCTTTTTTGATTTCCTTTGCTACGCTACTCATAGGCTACACTTCTTTGTCTTTTCTATTGCTGAAAATAGCTAACAACAAAAGAGCAAGTCCCATCAATATAATGAATGGTAAGACAGTGAGGTTGATTCCAGTTGGTGGCAAATCTACCACTGCAACGTTTATAAAGCTCACTTTATTTGTTGTGTCGGAATTTGTAGCAGCTACCGTAATTACCTGACTTGAAGAATGTGCGTATCCCTGTGCACTGGCCACATCTGCAGTCCAGGTTGAATTATGATAACCACTAACATCAATCTTTGCCTTAGGCGCTGCGTACACAAGCAATTTTCCTGCTGCATCAGGAGGACTAATCTGTGTTACTGTAAGGTTAAGCCCTACAGGACAGTTCAAAATAGTGCAATCAAAATCACCATACTTTTCATCTATCGCATATTGCCTTGTGTTACTTTCATATTTATATGTGGCAGTTCCACTTGTAAAATTAATAGTATCAAAGGCTTTTGCACCGCCAGCCAAATTATTGTCAAAGGCCGCCGTATAATGGAATGGTGAGTTTCTTCCATTCCTATCTATTATAGAGTTAGATATAGTCACATCGGCGACGTTGTATTTAATGGTAGTACCCGCTCCGATAGTTGGCTTTGTGCTAGTAGATGTTATGGTACTATCAAGACTGGTATTATTGCTAACCAATTTATTATTATCTTTATCTACAAGAACAACGCCATTAACTGCCCCATTATCCAAATAAAAATCCAGGAAAATCTTGTTAGAATCCTGAGTCATATCTGGTAATGTAAACATTCCACCAAAGGAATTGCTAGTGTCATCGTAAAGGAATATCTGATATCGGTACATTCCAGTTTTCCCAGCAAACCAGCTATCATAATATCCAAAGGAT
>CACYLQ010000198.1:0-2080 GCA_902775195.1 uncultured Pseudobutyrivibrio sp. | reverse complement strand
CTCCTGGGAAATCTCCGGTTTCAAAATCATAAGGATGATAGCGATCACTTGCATCAGTTAGTGGTTTAGCCACAATATATGCATCAAAAGCAGGAATGTGAGCGCTTTCACCATTTGCTGCTGTTGTAATATTGTTAACCTCTAATTTGGCAGGAATATTGATTGCATTAAATGTTCCACTAGTATCCGAGAAACTGCTACTTATTATGGTAGATGCATCCTCTGCCTCAACCTTTACAGGCTTAACCAACACACCAATAGTAATAAGTCCTACTACCAGTCCGCAGGTTAATATCATTGAAATTATGAGCTTCGAGACCTTCATGATTTCTCGCCTCCTTTCATCTGTTCTAATTCTTCCTTTAATTTTTCCAATTGTTTGTATGCCCAGTTATAATTTTTTCCAAGTCGGATTAGTTTACTTGTCAAAATCGTGTTTTTCTGTTCAAGTATGTCGCATTGTCGTTTGCACTCATCCTGCTGAAAGGCCAGTAACGTCCTATATGCTTCATCCAGTTTTTCAATTTGCTTCCACACATCTGCATCATCCACTCCACCTACAAGCACATGCTTGAACTTCATGTCTTTTAGGATGTCGGATATATCTTCTATGGTGGTAGGAATGTTATTTTCCACCTTCATAGCTTTCCCCTCCTTATGAGAGAAATCGCCTTTCCAACTATCTGGTTACCGGAAACTGGCCCATAATATCTGCTATCTAAGGCATTTTCTCTATTATCTCCTAATACGAAATATTGTCCTTCCTCTAACTTCACTGGATAATCTACATAATCCTTGTAAGAATAAGTCTCAGAATAGATTTCCTTCTCTAGTTTGTAGTTGTCATTTATATACAATCCTCCATCGGATTTAATCTCTACTGAATCTCCTTCCTTGGCCACAACGCGACCTACATGCTTTTCTCCCTCAACCTGGTAAACTATTATGTCGTCTGCCAGAAATATGTTTCCTGGCCTGAATATCAACAGCAAATCTCCAGGGCTGATTCTTGGTGTCATTTCATCATTTGAAACTGCATACACTCCAAACAAACCGTAAAATATCAATGCTATAAAGCCTACCAGTATTATTAGTCGAGCTAAAAATATTTTCACCTCATGAATGTTTCTGATACGAGCTCTTATTTTTCTAATAGTCTTAAGAGTTGGCGCAGGCACTTTATTCAGTTTGTCCCTTTGGTATGTGACACTCTTATTCATCTTCCTCTTCCCGTTTATTTCGAAAAACAAGGGCAAGCACTATACACAGCAATATAAGAATAATAAACGGAACCACTATAACCTCTATTCCTGTAGGTACTGTGTCTTCCACTTCTTCATCTTTTTCCTTGTCCTCAAGCTCTTCATCTGTAAGCGTATCGTCTATGACTCCGTCAGCATTTGCTAAATCCTTTAGCTCCGTTTCTTTTAGTAAATCCTCTTCGGGTAGTAATTTATTTTCTAGATTTAATTCTAGTGCAGGTTGAATTACAGGTTGGGTTTCAGGTGGTAACTCATCTGCTGGTAGCTGCACTGAAGGCAGCTGTTCTGTTGGTAATTGCTCTGTTGGAACTTGGTCTGGTGGCAGCTGCTCTGTTGGTAATTGTTCAACAGTATTTGTCTTAGGAGTTGTTTCTTTCTCATCCACAATTTCTTCCTGGTCAATTATTCCCCCTGAAGTATCCGGCTCCACATTTCCTTCCACCTCAGCAGCCAAGGACAATATACAAGTTTTTTCGATAGCAAAAACAATAACTAAAAGTGCTATTTTTGACCTCATATTGCCCTCCTTCCCCTAAAAAAATCGAAAAGCCCATAGAGCCGACTAATTTGCCAGCCCTATGAGCTCTAAAATCACTATTACATTTTTTATTAAATCACCCATAAACATTTACCACTTTCGCTTTAAAACAACGGGTTAACTTCATTTTATGGTCTATCGGTTAAAAATATGTGAAGTTTTAGAATATTCACAATTTTTTGAGAATTCCTACACTAAATGTTCGTTAATACATCCCTATCTAATATAATTTGAATATGGGATGATTGCATTTTTTGAGCTATGCATCCCTATCTTAAAA
>CACYLQ010000197.1 GCA_902775195.1 uncultured Pseudobutyrivibrio sp. | reverse complement strand
TCCATTCGGCCGTGTAACTACTGAACTTCCAACTCTTAATGATGTATTCTTAGAGATTACTGGAAAGGAGCTTAGAGACTAATGTTTTTAAGAATTTTCGTATATAAACTAAAGGAATTATCCAGAAAATACTGGTTGGTAGGCTGGAACTTCGTATTTCCACTAGTGCTTGCCACGGCCTTCTTCTTAGGATTCGGAAATCTGATAAAGGAAGATCCTGACACCCTTCAGACCTTTGACGTTGGCTATGTAAATGAATTAGATGAATCAGCAGGATTTGAGCAGGTGCTTGAAGAGCTTTCTGAGGAAAATGATGAAGGCACGGTCCTATTAAATCTTCAGACTTATTCTTCAAAAAATGATGCAATCAAGGCTATGAATTCAGATGAAATCTATGGATTTTATGTAGAAAGTGAAGATGGTATTGAGACTGTCATCCGATTTAATGGATACATTTCAACAATCATGAATGAAATCGTTCGTGAATACATTAATTATTCTGATGTAATTTCAGACATTTCAAAAGATCATCCAGAAAAAGTGGCAGATGCCATCGATGCAATCAGTGCTAGAAACGGATTCATCTCTGAACACAACTTTGGTAATAACACCAGTCAGTATTTACAGTATTTTTACGCATTGCTTGCCATGACTTCCCTTTTCAGTTCATGGATTAGCACAACAATGCTAGAGGGTATGTGCGCAAATATGTCGGAACTTGGAAAGCGAGTGGAGGCATTTTGGCTGGAACTCTTTTACAGATAGTATCCAACATTATAGTTGTCATTTACATTCAATACATACTTGGAATAAATTTAGGAGTTCCAATGGGCACTATGATTATCCTCTGCAGTATAGGTAGCGGACTTGGTATTTCCGCAGGAACACTGATGGGTTCAATGATTAGAAATGAAAGACTACTTGTTACAGTACCACTATTTTTCACAATGATCTGCTCATTCTTTAGTGGACTTATGTGGGGACAGATTAAACAGCTGCTTCAATATAACTGCCCAATCATTAACAAAATAAATCCTGCAGCACTTCTTACTGATGCTATGTATATCCGATCAACCTACGGACCAACAGATGAATTTTACCAGGACACTTTGATCATGTGCTTAATGATTGTAGGTTGTCTCATAGTCAGTACATTATTCCTAAGGAGGAGAAAATATGTCAGTCTTTAATGCAATACTAAAATCCACCAAGGCATGCATTGTATCCATAATAGTTTACTTTTCAGTTTTTGTTCTATTTGGAAACATCTCAGCAAAGGCAACTGCATCCACAAAGGATACAATGTTTGAGGACTCCGTTGTTACAGTGGCAATAACCGATAACGATAATTCTGCTTTAAGCCGAGGGCTTGTAGATTATTTGAAGGAAACTGAAAATGTGGTAGACCCACAAACCACTTCCATAAAAGAAATGAATGATAACGTACGTTTTCTTATATATGATTACGCTTTGATAATTCCTGAGGATTTTTCTGAGCGTACCAGGGCTGGTGAGACTGAAGATTTGCTTGAATATGTTGCACCAGGCGCCACAGCTCCTCAATTCTTACTGACCGAGAAAATACGTACCTATATGCAGGATGTTATGGTATATTTAAATAGTGGTTATTCAGAGGATGAAGCAATAGCTTTAACAAAGGAAAACATGATTAAGCTTTCTGAAACAAAAGCCAAAGTCATCGACACCTCCGATGAAAACCATCGTTCATTCTACACTGGTATGTTTACCTTTAACGGATATACGTTACTTATGATTCTTTGTATTTCCATCAGCTCAGTACTAGGCTTTACAAAGGACACTGATGTGAAGAATCGTATAAATGTTAGCGGTATGCATTTCAAGACCAAAAATGCCGCTACAATAGCCGCTGTTTTTTGCATTGGTATAGTTATCACAGCTGCCGTTACCATTGTAGTTGGCTTGATGGGATTATCCGATAATAATGAAAAATTCCTGTTCTACTGCATTAATGTATTTGCACTGATGCTTATAGGTATTGGTATGGCGTATATGATTAGTGCCATCACAACTAACGAAAACATTATCAACATGGTTACAAACATGTTTGTGCTTTCAATGAGCTTCTTCTGTGGAGTATTTATTGACCTTCAGTTCCTATCACCAGCTATCGTAAAGTTCGCACACTTCCTGCCACTTTACTGGTACACAGCTGTTATTAGACTGATAAATGACACTCCAGCAGATAAGATTTTAGGTAAGACATTCTATGAATATTTGCTTATAGAGATATTGTTCGCTAGCATATTCTTCGCAGCTGGACTGATTATCTCTAAGAAAAAGGAGCAATATGCTGTATGACATAATCATTAGGCTTCTTTCAGCCGCAGGATTAACAATTATAATTAATGCAAATGGCATTACCACTGCCTCAGTGGTAGTGTCTATTTGCGTTTTTTTGTTTATGGAAATAAGCATTATCGTAAATACGAAGTTATCTTATAGGCTTCTAACCTTAATACCATTTGTCATTACAGTTATCTATATATCACTTGAGGCCCTATCAAATCTTCCTGTCTATATATTTGCAATACTTATTATGGCCGGCTTCACAGGTATATCTCTTCATCTCTATGAAAGGATGATGATTTATAACAAGCAATTACATCGAACCAGGGATGACAGTATTGAATTAGAGGAAGCGTTAAAAAATAAAAATCGTGCCCTTTTATTGGAACAGGACCAACAGGTGCATTTAGCTACTTTGGCAGAACGAAACCGAATTGCCAGAGATATTCATGACAACGTAGGCCATCTTCTGTCCCGTGCCATTCTATTACTTGGTGCAATATCAACGGTTAATACCGATGAAAAAATAGCCCCACAGCTAAAGATGCTTTCAGATACTTTAGATGAATCCATGGAAAAAATGCGAAGCTCCGTACATGATTTGCATGATGATTCCATTGATTTGGAGAAAAACATTACTGATATTTTAAATGAGCTAAAGGGTTTTACCGTAAATACGGAGTTGGATTTGGATGAGGTGTTACCAACAGAACTAAAGCTAACTATTATTGGAATTTTGAAGGAAGCTACTACAAACATAGTAAAACACTCAAATGGAAACTCTGTAGCAGTAATCCTTCATAAAAACAACAGCTTTTGTACCTTATCAATAACAGATAACGGTACATTAACTGCTGATCAAAAAGCTAATATTTCAAATGAAGGCTATGATGGAATAGGTCTTACAAATATTAAAAACAGAGCAAAATCACTTGGCGGCGAGGCCTACTTTTATATTAACGATGGCTTTACAGTATTCGCCAGATTACCTTTTAATAATAAACGAGGATAGATTATGGAAAAGAAAAGAATTCTACTAGTAGATGACGATGAATTAATAACAATGTCACTTGAGATGATAATTTCTGCCGAACCAGAATTTGAAATAGTTGGAAAAGGTGGAAGTGGCCGCGAAGCCGTAGCTCTATTCGATGAGCTTCACCCAGACCTGCTGCTTATGGACATCCGTATGGAGGATATGAACGGACTTGAAGCAGCTGAGGAAATTCTATCAAAACATAAGGATGCTACTATCCTCTTTTTAACAACCTTTTCTGATGATGAATACATTGTTAAGGCTTTAAAGCTTGGTGTTAAAGGCTATCTTTTAAAACAGGATTACAAATCTCTGCCTGCGGCTCTCCATGCTGCAATCAACGGCCAAAGTGTATTTGGCGGCGCCGTCATAGACAAGCTGCCTACTCTCATGTCTCAGAACAACGCTGAAGACAATGGCTTCGATTATCGCAAATACGATATCTCCGAAAAGGAATACGAAGTAATCCAGCTTGTAGCCGAAGGCTTTTCAAACAAAGAAATCTCCCAGAAGCTTTTCTTATCAGAAGGAACAGTTAGAAACTATCTATCCACCATCCTTGAAAAGCTAAACCTAAGAGACAGAACTCAA
>CACYLQ010000196.1 GCA_902775195.1 uncultured Pseudobutyrivibrio sp. | reverse complement strand
GGAATCTTTTATGTTCTATTATTAACCATCCTCTCTCTCTTGTCATTGAACTTGTAGTTCAGTGGCAATTACTTATTACGGGACAAACAGAGAAAACTCCCACAATAATCTGGCTTCATCAGATACACCTTTGCATAAATGCAAAGCCTATGCAATTACGCTTATTGAAAAACTAATGTTTTCTCATAATCTATGACTTCTTGTGGGCTACTTAAGGAAAAAGCCCACAAGAATTTGGCTTTGCCAAGCAATATTTTCTTTTAGAAAATATTGGTCAATCTCCGGTTCTTGATTTTCTGATGAAAATCAAAAACCTATACATTACTAAAAATAATTATACTAATAGACCAGTACACCATGTACTGGCCCATTGTATATTCAAGTACACTAGATAATGTACCTAAAAACAATATTTCTCCTACTAATACAATTTGTTTAAGAAATGTTTTATTTTTGCCTCCAATTATTCGTTGCTTAACGACATAAACTTCACAGCCTCTTTCAAATCATCACTAAAAATCTCTAAATCATCAAATGTAATCACCTTATCATGAATTAATTTTGCAATATCCCAATAGAGATTACCTTTTCTGAGTTCTAGACTAACCCCTGGCGTTTTTTTATCTTTATATATTCTTTCCTCTAATTCCCAAAACTTTTCTGAAGGATGTTTATCCTTCCTCTTGAGGAGATTGATATACTCTTGGCAGAGCCTATCCATGTAGTCTTCTTGCCATTCCCCAATCTTCTCTCTATATATTTTCCAATCGCTTTTTGATACTTCCATAGTCTTCCTCATCTACAATATTTTACATGTAATCGACCTATTTCAAAAATCCTTCTCTTCGCATTACGTCTTCCATCTTGGGTGCAACTATCAATCCAATACCAGGAACTTTATTGTACCACTCTGCATTCCTTGTATCTTGAAGCTATAGTATTGCCATCTTAACAGGCGTCTTCCGCTCTCCCGGTTTTAATCCGATGATATTGTTAACCTGGTCGGTAGTCGCTATTGGATAAACCTCCATCAGATGCTTGGCAATTCGCTTTGCAGAATCATCAGGTTCTTCCTTATATGCTAAAGTAACATAGTCATACCCCCATAGATGCTCTGGCGTTGCATAAACAGCAATTGGCCAGCCATACTCATCACTCTTTTTGTTTTTACGCCTGCGAAAATCCCTCATACATAAATACATCTGCATCTGAAGCGATGTAATGGTTCCATCGAAACCTTTCTCACCACCTTTTCCAAAGCCAGCTTTCTGTTTTATCTCATTGGAATAGTACTCTTCATCCATCAATTCTTCAGCATACAAATCCATGATTTTCTTCTGCCTCAAGGATGCCTTACCATCTTCCCAAAGAGCATCAAAATCATAGCCATCCCTGCGATAATTCACAAAGTATGGCATCCACTCTTTTGAAATGAAGCCTGCCTTCTTATCAAAAAACTTGCCATAAGCTACATCTCCACGTCGGGCAATTATCTCACGCCACGCCCAAGGATCCACTTCAGGGTCTTCTGACCACCAGTACTCTGGAACCGTACGCTCCTCTAAAGAAAATCCCGGAATGTCATTCTTGAAAAGTGGCAAAAAACCAACTTCATTAATATATTCAATTGCTTCATCCACTGTATGTAGGCATTCTGGGGCATCCCAGTCTACACCATACATAATCCATGTTCCACTTTCGTTTGGCAAAATCACACCTCATTATTCACTTTGAATCATCAATTAAATCAGTTCTACTTCATCCTCTTCTCAAATCTAAAGAATAAATCCGAACCATCATCTCCCTCTGGAGCATTTGGCGAAATGTGTTTTGGATTGTAAAACTCTACTGCAGAAAAGCCACAGCGATTAATATAGAAATGCAGATTTCTGGTATCAAAATAAGGAGTACAAGTCTCCCAAAGAGTAACCTGCGGATGCTTTTCTTCAATTGCATTCCAAATCATTCGGCCTATACCTTTACTTTGTGTTCCACTCTTTACATAAAGGAAATCCAAATCTCCGTGCTCACCATTAATCACAACAATGGCTCCGCCCAAAAGTTCTCCATCAACAACAGCTTTATATGCTATGGAGTCCTTAGCGCTCAATGATTTATTTATATGTGACTCTGGCAGAATTTCTTCATCCAAGTTTTCTTTCCAAGCTGCTGCTCCTAATTGAAAAGCTTCCTGCATGTCATGTTTAAATATCGGTAAATCTGCTTCATCAACAGGTAATAATTGAAAATCCATATATTATTATTCCTTTGCCAAAAGTTTTAGTTCTGCAATTCCAACTACAATAAAGATAACACATTTGAGCTGTGGAACCGACAGTTTTTCAAAAAATACGCCATTTCTCACCCTGCTAAGACCTAACGGTGAAGGAATGACGTTAATTCCACTACTCGGTAGCAATGGGCGTCTGTTTGTTTAATTGATGTGATGATAGCTCACAGATGTAAGATTTGTCCATCCATTCCCATGCTGCGAAACCCCACATCTTTACGCATCTCATATAGTATCTGTTCTAATAGAAACAAATTCTCTTTATCAGGATTCTGTGCAGCATTTTTTCTATATTTTATCCATTTTTCTACTACTCTATTAAGCAATCCCCCTTTTGCAAACTCATCCCCAAAATTACCTTTTCATTAATTTTACGGAATATACTCTCTACTGATTATTTTTTTCCGTAAGAATTTTTAAAAATATCCCACTGTGTGTATTATCTCTCCCATCTTAATCCACAATGAAAACTATTGCGGGTAATATATCCCCTCTAAATCTTCGATATTACTATGTAACCAATTATTTTCTACGGAATAAATATCAGATTTTCATATCTTTACCGTAATTTATGATAATAACGCTACACAAAAAGCCCCAAATCCCTGTATCCAGGAATGTTGGGGCTTTATAAACACATATTATGCTACACTATCAAGCAATTGTGTATTACTTATTTGCTATTGCAGCCTGCGCAGCGGCGAGGCGGGCGATTGGAACTCTAAATGGGCTGCAACTTACATAATCAAGACCAATCTTGTGGCAGAACTCTACTGAAGATGGGTCTCCACCGTGCTCACCGCAGATACCTACGTGAAGGTTTGGATTTACTGGCTTACCAAGCTTGATAGCTGTCTCCATAAGCTTACCAACACCTGTCTGATCAAGCTTAGCAAATGGATCGTTCTCGAAGATCTTTGTGTCATAGTAAGCATTTAAGAACTTA
>CACYLQ010000195.1:459-4497 GCA_902775195.1 uncultured Pseudobutyrivibrio sp. | reverse complement strand
TGTATCAAAAAGGTTTACCTCGTCAGAACCCTTGATAAGGATATCTGAAATCTTTGGTGTGAAGTACACGCGCTTACCAGTTGCAAAGCAAGCCTTTATAATGTCGTTACGAATCTCAGATGGTACATCGTTGATAAGCACAGCATCGTAGTACTGAAGCTCATTTGTGATTTTCTCAAGTGGCTCTTTGCAGCTCATCTCTCCTGTGATTCGATATTTGTCGGCTCTACGATTCATCTTGAAGACCAAATCATTTTCGTATTCACCATAAATATTGAGAATAGAAAATGGTGGGAATATAGCTCGATAAATCTTTGTGCTACCGTAGGTAACAATGAATAACGCCACCATCTGCACCGCTGTAAGCGCGATAACATAAGCAAGGGTCATCCACATCAATGATTTGATACGAGTCATCAAAAGTAAGATGATGAATTCCAAGATGTTAACCAGTCCCATAGCTATAGCCTGAGACATACATAGTATGGATATGCGCCCCGTTCCAATGCCGAAGCCTTTGAAGGTATTAATGACCAGCACTGTTAAAACATACCACATAACGCCAAAGAGCGTGGCTAGTACTGCGACTAACACCACGCTACTTACAAAGCGAAATACTCTTTTTTGTGTTTCAATATTCGTATTTGTATTATTCATAAGCATTTAATATTTCAACCTTTGGTTAGAAACTCTTATTCATATCTACATTGCCCTTAATTCCAGGGACAGAACCCTTGCTAGAGTACTGCCACATATTCTTTCTTCCAGAATATGTACCTGCATGAACCTGGTATACCATTTGGATTCATTCTGGCTGTCATCCAGTTCTTGCTGCAGTATAATCCTGCCTTGTAGCCTGATGACTGAACTGTATTAACGAACGCGTTAACGATTGCCATTCTCTGTTCTACTGAAAGCTTGCTCTGACCTCTGACTGTATCTTCCATATCCAAATAGATTGGATAAGAACATCCGCCAGCACGACCTGCCATGGCAACTGCCATTGAAGCCTCCTGAACAGCCTCTGCTTCGTTAAGAGCTGTAGAGTAGATGTAAACACCTACATTGATTCCAGCTGCCTTTGCACCTGACATATTCTTGTAGAAATATGGGTCCTCATGCAACTGACCATCATACATACCACGGTAACCACATCTTATGATTGCGAAGTTAACTGCAGATTTTGCTGCCTTCCAATCGATGTTGCCCTGGTACTTACTAACGTCGATTCCGTTGCCCTTTACGATGAGAACTCCATCTGCACCGAAATCGTATTTAACTCCCTGGATTACCTGAGAGCCTGTTACCTTGTTACCATTCTTGTCAAAGTAATATGTATTACCATCAATTGACTGCCATCCATAGTATGTATATGTTGCAGCCTTGTAATAGTATGTCTTTCCTGCTACATAATCTGCTGCAGTTGCTGGCTTTGATAAGCCTTCGTCAAGGAACAATGCATTACCCGCCTTATCCTTTAACTGCTCTGTTGTTGCTGTACCAAAACCTGATACTGTATATGTAGCCTTTAGCAATTCAGCATCTGTTGCTGCTACATTATCGCTCCACTTTGGAGTTGCTACGAATGCGTAATCTCCATCCTTTGTTGCAGCGAAAGTGGCTGTCTTAGAATCCTTAACTGCTACATCTGCGCCGTTTACAGTAACCTTTGCAAGAGCACCTGCTGTTGCGTTTACTGTAAATACACCCTCTTTGTAAGAGATTTCGATAGTAGCTGTTTCTTCCTTTACGCCTGTTGAAGCGTTTACTGCGATAATTCTTCTAATCTTTGCAGCAAGGAATTTGTCCTTGATTGTAAATGATGCTGCTACTCTTCCGTGTGGACGATAGCCTGTATTTGTGCCCGTCTCTGAGCCGCCGTTATCAGAACCACCTTCGTTTGAGCCACCATTTTCAGAACCGCCCTCGCTAGAACCGCCCTGATCTTTGTTATCATCCTTTGATTCCTCAGATGGTGTTGGCTCAGCTGGTTTTTCCTCTTGCTTTGGCTCCTCTTTCTTTGGTTCCTCTGGCTTAGTTTCAGGCTTAGGCTCTTCCTTCTTCTCTGCCTTATATACGAATGTATATGTAGCATCCTTTGTAACCTTTTCGAATGCAGGAGATGGTCCTGAAACCTTCTTGTATGTTACATCGCCATCCTTGTATGTGTCTGGCGCTGTGTATGAAATAGCTGAATCCTTTGCGTATTCCTTAGCCTTTTCAATAGTTACTGTCTTTACATCCTTATCATCTGCAGTCTTTAACTGGAAGTTGATAGTGATTTTGAACTTAGCAGCTTCGGCAGCCTTTAATGCATGCTTTCTTGTAAGTAAGCCCTTGTCTGTCTTAAGAGTTGCCTTGCTAGCTTTGGCTGTAGTCTTTGGTGCTACTACATCTGTAGTACCCTTTGAAGAATGACCATTCTCAACCTTCTTAGACTCAACATATTCAACAGTATCCTTAAGTGTTTCCTCTACAGGAACCTTTTCCTTCTTCTGTCCATCTTCAGCAGCGTTATCTTTCTTAATCTGCTTTGTGATTTCCTTCTGAACCTTGAACTCTACCTTGTCCTTTACCTCGGCCTCAGTAGCGTATTCTGTTGGCTCGTAGCTTACTTCTGAATCTGTATCATTCAAAAGAGCAAGCACGTAATCGCCTGGCTCCATGTCCTTTTCAGAGATAACACCATCTTCGTCATCATCTGTGTAAACAGTTCCCTCTGCTTCCTTAAGGGCTACAGCGTAAGATTGGAGAGCTGTCTCCTTATCAAGGTATAGCATGTAAAGAGGGTCTGAGCTGATATCACCGTGCTGAGTTTCGATTACGTTTCCATCCTCGTCAGTAACAGTTACATCAACGTTTCTGTCCTGAAGGATTCTTGTAATCTTTGCTGAATCGCTTGGAAGCTCGGAAGCATCTACAGACTGGCGCTCAGATGATTCCTCACCCTCTGCTGTTTCCTCTGTCTTTGCTTCTTCCTTCTCACCAGACTTTGCCTTTTCCTCAGCTTCTGCGGCAGCGCGCTTCTTAGCCTGCTGTTCCTTAAGCTTTTCAAAGTCGATTCCGTTTCCATCTACTGGAAGGGCATCGCCATCTTCGCTTTCAGTTGCTGATGAATCCTCAGTTGCCTGTGTGTCTGCAGAAACATCTAAATCTGCATAGTCCTTTGTGTATTCTGCAATCTGGCTATCTAAATCCTTGATTGCATCCACATAAGACTGAAGGCCTTCTGCTGCTTCCTTTGTGAGAAGCTTTACCTGAAATGGCACACCAGAAATTGGATTGTCATTTTCATCAGATATGTACACTGTCAAATCCTTTTCCAAAGATTCGCTAGTGATTACTACGTTTTTAAATTCTGGGATATAGACGTCCTCGGCTTGATAATCGTCTTCGACTTCTACTACTTCTGCCACATCATCAGCTGTTATAAGATTGTAGATGCCATATCCACCTGCTCCCACTGCTGACACACCAACTACGCTGGCCACTGCAATGCTAGCGACCTTATGGCTGGCTATGAAGAATTTTATAGTCTCCCATACTTCATTCATTCTTAATACATCTCCCTTATTTCGAGCTAAAAATTAAACTGTCATATTATGTTCTTTACAGTAATCCTTGAAAGAAGCATTTACCTTATCCTTGTCTGAAAGGATTAAATCTGCCTCTGTCATTCCCTCTGGAATAGGCCACTGTACATTGATATCAGGGTCGTTGAACATAAGACCGCCCTCATCATTTGGATGATAGAAATCTGTTACCTTGTAGCAGAATTCTGCATAATCAGATACAACTAAGAAGCCGTGAGCAAATCCCTTTGGAATCATGAACTGCTTCTTGTTTTCAGCTGAAAGAAGGATTCCGTAGTGCTGACCAAAAGTCTTTGAGCCTTCACGTAAATCTACAGCTACGTCGTAAACCTCACCTGAGATTACGCGAACGAGCTTGTCCTGTGGGAAGTTCTTCTGGAAGTGTAATCCACGAAGTACGCCCTTCTTTGAAGCTGACTGATTGTCCTGAACGAATTCGTAATCA
>CACYLQ010000195.1:0-433 GCA_902775195.1 uncultured Pseudobutyrivibrio sp. | reverse complement strand
TTTCCATGAAGTAACCTCTGTCATCGCCAAAAACCTTTGGAGTGATGACGCAAAGTCCTTCAATACCGTTTACATTTTTCTCAACTGTAATTGCCATTTTAATTACTTCCTTACTTTAATTTTCCACCTCATCAGTCACCTGCGGTGACAGCTTCCCCTCAAGGGGAAGCCTTTATAGTCCGTTTGCTACATCTACGAGGTACTTGCCATAGTCGGTTTTCATGAGTGGCTCGGCGAGTTTGAGGAGCTGCTCCTTGTTGATGAAGCCGCGCTTGTAGGCGATTTCCTCGATGCATGATACGTACATGCCCTGGCGCTTCTGGAATGTACTGACGAATTCGGCAGCTGCAAGAAGCATGTCGTGGTTTCCTGTATCAAGCCATGCGAATCCACGGCCAAGTGTTTCAACGTGAAGGTTGCCCTTCTCTAAATA
>CACYLQ010000194.1 GCA_902775195.1 uncultured Pseudobutyrivibrio sp. | reverse complement strand
GGCTGGTAAGGAAGCTAAGCCACAGTCACCTAAGCATAGATTTGATGGCTCAGTAGAGCATGCACTTGCCCATATCGAAGAGCTTTGCTTACATAACATTGAGGACGAAAATGTTCAGAGATGGTATTCAATCAAGTTATTCGAACGCGACACAAAGATTCAGGAGAAGCTTGGCCTTTCAGCAGATGTTATTGCACATATCGAAAATGACATTGCATCTTGCGAGAAGGAAATGGATGATGATTCGGAATCAATCATCACAGGCGAGAGATACAATTACATCGGCACAATCATTGGAGCTTGCGTAAAGAAAGCGGCAAAGGGAATGACAACATCTGATAAGATTGATGCAAAGGGAATGACAACATCTGATAAGATTGATCAGATTGTTACAAACAGATTCCTTGCACTTCCTATCTTCGCTGTAGTTATGTTTTTAGTTTACTTTGTATCTGTTACAACAGTTGGTACATGGGCTACTGACTGGGCAAATGATGGTGTGTTTGGCGATGGCTGGCACTTATTTGCAATCGGCTCAAGCGATTATGCTGATGCAGCAGACGAGTATACAGCTAATCAGCTTATTGTAGATGGATATGATTTATATGTAGAAGAAAACGGCGCAGAGCCTACAGGTGATTTTGAATATCCTGTTGAGGATGAGGAAACAGCAGCCGTTGAATATGAGACAGCAACTTTAGATGATTATGCAGCAGCTGCAGCTTATGTAGAGGCTAATGAGGAGCCAGACCCAGCAGACTATGGCGTATGGATTCCTGGTATTCCAGTATTCATCGAGGCTGGTCTTGATGCAATCGGATGTAACGATGTGGTTAAGGGACTTATCCTTGACGGTATCGTAGCAGGTGTTGGTGCAGTTCTTGGTTTCGTTCCACAGATGCTTGTACTTTTCATCTTCCTTGCATTCCTTGAGGCTTGCGGTTACATGGCACGTGTTGCATTCATCATGGACCGTATCTTCAGAAAGTTTGGTCTTTCAGGTAAGTCATTCATCCCAATGCTTATCGGTACAGGTTGTGGTGTTCCTGGTATCATGGCATCACGTACTATCGAAAATGATAGAGACCGTAAGATGACAATCATGACAACAACATTCATTCCATGTGGAGCTAAGCTTCCATTCATCGCAATGGTAGCAGGCGCTATCTTCGGTGGAGCAGCTTGGGTTGCACCAACAGCTTACTTCCTTGGAATTTTCTCAATCATCGTATCAGGTATTATGCTTAAGAAGACAAAGCTCTTCGCTGGCGACCCAGCACCATTCGTTATGGAGCTTCCAGCATACCACTGGCCAACAGTAGGTAACGTACTTAGAAGCATGTGGGAGCGTGGCTGGTCATTTATCAAAAAAGCTGGTACAATCATTTTACTTTCAACAATCGTAGTTTGGTTCTGTACATTCTTCGGTGTTGTTGATGGAGCATTCACAATGCTTGAGGAAGACCAGATTGATCATTCAATCCTTGCTGGTCTTGGTAAGTGTCTTGCATGGATTTTCCTTCCACTTGGCTTCGGTGATTGGGAAGCAACAGTTGCTTCAATCACAGGTCTTGTTGCTAAGGAAAACATCGTTGGTACACTTGCTATCATCTACGGTGCATCAGGTGATGTTTACGAGACAATGCGTGCAGCATTTACAGATGCATCAGGTATGGCATTCCTCGCATTCAACCTTCTTTGCGCTCCTTGCTTCGCAGCTATGGGTGCAATCAAGCGTGAGATGAACAACACTAAGTGGTTCTGGACAGCTATCGGATATCAGTGTGGATTCGCATGGTTAATCGGACTCATTATCTACCAGGTAGGCAAGGTCTTCACAGGCGAAGGATTCACATTCGGAACAATCTTCGGACTCGCAGCCATCTGCTGCCTTATCTATGGATTATTCCGCAAAGATAAGTATAATAAATAAGCCTTCCCCCTTTGGGGTTGCTAGGCTCCAGTGGAGCCTGTTTAGCAACGACCGAGCCGGGAGGCGAGACAAGGTGTCAGCGCAGCTGACGGATGAGGGTAATAATCATGGGAACAGCAATAGTAATTTTAATCCTAATCGCGATAGTGGGCGCAATAATCCGCTCCCTAATAAAGGCACATAAACGTGGCGAACATCCAGCCTGCGGCGGCGACTGCGGTCACTGCGGTGGAAGCTGCGGATGCCACTAGGTAAGTATTGTCCCTTGGCTTTTCTTAGCCAAGGGACTTTTTGATTTTTATAGCTTCGTTTAGGCACAAAGAATTGATGAATTAAGTGAATAATTCAAAGATGGTTTTTCACTTAACAAAAAAGTCAATCTAAATTAAGTGAAAAAGAAAATTTGATTTTTCCACTTAAAATCATAATTACCGGTTAAGTTTTCTTAGGAGAAAAAATTTTCCACTTAACTTTTTTCTATTTTTTTGAATTGATTTTTAATGGAGTTAAGTGAAAAAGAAAATAATTCTAATTCACTTAACAGGAACTTAAGTGAAAAAATAGTTTTGATAATAAGACTTAACATTTGCTCAAAATATTTATATAAAGTTAAGTGAAATTAATTTTTGGTTTTTCCCACTTAACATGTTTTTCGATTTTTAAGTGAAGTTAAAAAATAGTATTATTCACTTAACTTTTTATAAGAAAGAAGATGTAAATTGTTACTATAATATACAGACCAGGTTATGTTGCGGAGTAGAAATGTTTTTGGTATCATTTTAAATATGAGCGAGGATATTAAATTTTCCGTGATAATGCCTACTTATGGGGTGGGCGATTATATTACTGACGCGCTAGGCTGCATCTCTATGCAGACCTACGACAACTTCGAAGTCATCATCGTAGATGACTGTTCACCAGATAATTCTGGCGAATTAGCGAAGGCTTTCACACAAAGAGACGACAGATTTTATTATGTAAAACACGACGTCAATAAGGGTGTTTCGGAGGCTCGTAATACAGGTATAGAACATGCCACAGGAGACTACCTCCTGTTTTTAGACCCTGATGATTTGTATGAACGTGATTTGCTTAGAGTGTGTGCAGCAGCATTAGAACGTAATCCAGTGGATTTGTTAGTGTACAGCTTTACAGAGGATTATCGTAATTACGAATCAGGCAAAATTGAATATAGAAAATGCATCAGCCTAGAGCAGATGGATTATGATGATGATATGGTATCCACTAAGGATCCTGCTACTATCCATAAGATGGCTATGCAGATGGAAGCTATCACCATGCTTGGCTATCCTTGGAACAAGTGCTATAAGGCTAGCATCATCAAAGAAAACGGACTTAAATATCAGCAGATAAAACACGTAGAAGACATTCTGTTTAATTGTGATTTCTTAGATTACACCACATCTCTTACAGTGCTAAATGACGTGCTGTATCATTATAGAAATCAGGGGCAGGCTCGTCTTACAGGTGGAGCCATAGATGATTATTTTAAGCTGCAGAAAATCCGTGTTCAGCGAATCTACGACCAGCAGCAACAGTGGAAGACATGTGACTTTGAAACTCTTTCTAAGATATATTTCAGGAGCTTCCAATCAGCTATGGTTCGTCAAATCGAGAGCGGCATTAAGTGCGATGATATTTTAAAATGGTGCAACGCCGAGTCTGAAACAGAGCTTTATCAAGAGATGAAGAAATATCTCCCTGACGATTCTAAAACTCTTAAGTTTTTGTACAAGCCATTGGCGCAAGGAATGTTTGGCACTGCTCTTAAGCGTGCTCGCATAATGGAATACACCAAGCATCACTTCCCAGGAATTTTCAATAGGGCAAAGCAGCTAAGGTAGTGGGTATTACCGTAACAGGCGGACTACATGGGAATCAAGGGGTAATATTTGATTTTGTAGATACAGTAGGTTATAATTTAGTTAGTTGTGAGAAGGAGGGTTTACTATGACTGAAGGCGGTTTTTTAATTTTCTTTTTTGCATTA
>CACYLQ010000193.1 GCA_902775195.1 uncultured Pseudobutyrivibrio sp. | reverse complement strand
GAAAGTGAAAGTGGTGTTACATCAAGAAGAAGGATATCGCCTGCACCAGCATCGCCAGCGAGCTTACCACCCTGGATAGAAGCACCGATAGCTACGCACTCATCTGGGTTAAGTGTCTTGCTTGGCTCGTGACCTGTAAGAGCCTTTACCTTATCCTGAACTGCTGGGATTCTTGTAGAACCACCAACAAGAAGTACCTTTGAAAGATCTGAAGCGTTAAGACCAGCATCCTTAAGGGCCTGGTTAACAGGGCCTGCTGTAGCTTCAACAAGGTCATGTGTTAACTCATCAAACTTAGCACGTGTAAGGTTCATATCAAAGTGCTTTGGACCTTCTGCTGTAGCTGTGATGAATGGAAGGTTGATGTTTGTAGTTGTTGCGCTTGATAACTCCTTCTTAGCCTTCTCAGCTGCTTCCTTAAGTCTCTGAAGAGCCATCTTATCTGTTGAAAGATCTACACCCTCAGCTGCCTTAAACTCAGCAAGCATCCAATCTGTAATCTTCTGATCGAAATCATCACCACCAAGTCTGTTGTTACCAGCTGTAGCAAGAACCTCGATAACGCCATCACCGATTTCAATGATAGATACATCAAATGTACCACCACCTAAATCGTAAACCATAATCTTCTGCTCCTGCTCGTTATCAAGACCGTAAGCAAGTGCTGCTGCTGTAGGCTCGTTGATGATACGCTTTACATCAAGACCTGCAATCTTACCAGCATCCTTTGTAGCCTGACGCTGAGCATCGTTAAAGTAAGCAGGTACTGTGATAACTGCCTCTGAAACTTTCTCACCAAGGTAGTTCTCAGCATCGCTCTTAAGCTTCTGAAGAATCATAGCAGAAATCTGCTGTGGGCTGTATTTCTTGCCGTCGATGATACGACCGTTGTCTGTACCCATATCTCTCTTGATAGAAGCGATTGTCTTCTCTGCATTTGTAACAGCTTGACGCTTTGCTGGCTCACCAACAAGTCTCTCTCACCTGTCTTTGTAAATGCAACGATAGATGGTGTTGTTCTAGCACCTTCTGTATTTGCGATAACTGTTGGCTTTCCACCTTCCATAACAGCTACGCAGCTATTAGTTGTTCCTAAATCGATACCAATAATCTTTCCCATTTTTATTTCCTCCTATATATTACTTAGTTAGCAACCTTAACCATTGAATGACGAACAACTGAATCGTTCATCATGTAACCTTTTTGGAATTCCTCTACGACGATGTTCTCGCCTACCTCTTCATCATCAACGTGCATTACTGCGTTGTGGAAGTCTGGATTGAATTCCTGTCCTACTGCCTCGATTGGCTTAACACCAATTTCTTCGAGTGTAGTAAGTAACTGCTTATATATCATGAGCATTCCATCAGCAAATGGATCTGCTCCTTCCTCAACTGTAGCAAGACCTCTTTCGAAGTTATCTACTACAGGAAGAATCTTTTCTACGATGGCCTTCTGACCATTTCCAAACATCTGAGCCTTTTCCTGATCAGTACGTCGTCTGAAGTTTTCAAACTCTGCCATCTGACGAGTAACTCTATCTGTAAGCTGTTCGATTTGCTCATCGCGCTTATCTTTTTTCTTTTCTTTCTTTTTGAAAGGCTTCTTGCCTTCCTTCTCTTTCTTAGAAGACTCCTCTGAAGCTTCCTCTGCAGGATTTTCGTTTACAGCTTCCTCTGCCATAGCCTCTGCATTTTCAACTGCTTCTTTTACTGCTTCTTCAGTAGAGAATTCTTCCATTTTTTCTTTATTCTCTGCCACGAATTCCATCTCCTTAATTTCTATTATCATTTATTTCTGTCAGCTTCCTGTTTTAGTAATTTATCCAGCTGACCTTTAAGACTTTTTATATTATCAACAACATTTTCGTAATCCATTCGCTTAGGACCAACGATACCGATGGTACCTTTGACTCCATCACCAAGCTCGTATGTTGCTGTAACTATTGAGCAATCCTTCATGGTAGATATTGGAGATTCATCACCTATATAAACCTGAATGCCTGTATTGTCACCCTCACTTGTGCTGTCACTTAAAAGCTCCATAAGTGATTGTTTTTCTTCAAATGTATCAAGAAGCTCTGAGGCTTTCTTTGAATCTGCAAGCTCTGGGTATTTGAAAATGTTGGTAGCACCTGATGTGTATACCTGTAAATCCTCGCCCTCGGTGATTGTCTCAGCTACTGTATCAAGAACCTGAGATATGATTTCATCATGCATTCCTGCCTGTTCCTTAAGGCGAGTAATAAGTGCCAAGTTAATATCATCAACTGTAAGTCCATTAAGATTAGTATTAAGAAGCATATTAAGCTTTAGCATTGTTTCGTTATCAAGTGGCTTTTCAACGTTAATGATTTTGTTCTTAACGATGTTGCCATCCATAACAACTACTGATAATACCTGATGCTCATCAACGGCTGAAAGCTGTACAAACTTTAATCTGTTTGAAACAACTGATGGTGCTGAAACAAGTGTTGCATACTGAGTGTTGTTAGCAAGTGTCTTTGCTACATTCTTAAGAAGGCTTTCCATCTTTTCTGTCTTCTCAATCATCCACTCCTGCATTTCGGCAACTTCTTTATCCTTCTCTGCTATCAGATTGTTAACATAGAATCTGTAGCCTTTATCAGAAGGAATACGGCCTGCTGATGTATGTGGCTGAACGATATATCCTAAATCCTCAAGATCTGACATCTCATTTCGAATGGTAGCTGAACTAAGATTCAAATCTGTGTACTTTGAAATTGTTCTTGAACCAACTGGCTCGCCAGTTTCAAGGTAATTCTTGATAATCGCATTTAAGATTTTTATTTTTCTTTCATCTAATTCGATATCAGCCATGCATTCACCTCTTCCCCGTTTTCTTTGTTAGCACTCATCTCATTGGAGTGCTAATCATTTACTGATGTTAATTTACACCTAGGTACCTCTTTTGTCAACACGCTTTATAGTTTTTTTATACTTTTTATCCTTCTTTTATTAATAAGTAATCATGGTTAACAATTGTTATTTTTCAAGGTCTTTGATAATATATGATAAGAAATTCTTAGAGGTGAAAAATGGATCAAAGTAAAATTAGAAATTTTTGCATAGTTGCACATATCGACCATGGCAAATCTACACTTGCCGATAGAATCATCCAGATGACTGGCACTCTCACTGACCGTGAGATGCAGGCTCAGGTGCTTGATAATATGGACCTTGAGCGTGAACGTGGAATCACTATCAAATCCCAGGCCGTTCGTATCATCTATAAGGCTGATGATGGAAACGAATACATTTTCAATCTTATCGATACTCCTGGTCACGTTGACTTTAATTATGAAGTTTCTCGTTCACTTGCTGCCTGCGATGGAGCTATTCTTGTTGTAGATGCTGCTCAGGGTATTGAGGCACAGACACTTGCTAACGTTTATTTAGCACTTGATCATGACCTTGATGTTATTCCAGTTATTAATAAGATAGATTTACCATCAGCAGACCCTGACCGTGTTGTAGAAGAAATCGAAGATGTCATTGGACTTGAAGCACATGATGCCCCACGCATCTCTGCTAAGACAGGTCTTAATATCCATGACGTTTTAGAAGCAATCGTACATCAGCTTCCTGCTCCTAAGGGAGACCCTAAGGCTCCACTTCAGGCACTTGTATTCGATTCCCTTTATGATTCATATAAGGGTGTTATCGTATTTTGCCGAGTTAAGGAAGGTACACTTAAGGTTGGTGATAGCGTTAAGATGATGGCTACTGGCGCTCAGTTCGACGTAGTTGAGGTTGGATATTTTGGTGCCGGCCAGTTCATTCCTTGTGATGAGCTTCCAGCTGGTATGGTAGGCTACATGACAGCATCCATCAAAAACGTTAGGGACACTCGCGTAGGTGATACTATCACACATGCTAACAAGCCTGCTGCTGAGCCACTTCCAGGCTATAAAAAGGTTAATCCTATGGTTTACTGCGGACTTTATCCTGCAGATGGAGCTAAATATCCAGACCTTAGAGATGCCCTTGAAAAGCTTCAGCTTAACGATGCTGCTCTTCACTTCGAGCCAGAAACATCTATAGCACTTGGTTTTGGTTTTAGATGTGGTTTCCTTGGATTATTGCATTTGGAAATTATCCAGGAGCGTCTAGAGCGAGAATACAATCTTGACTTAGTTACAACTGCTCCATCAGTTGTTTACAGAGTATACAAAACAGATGGCACCATGGAATATATTGAAGAGACACGTGCTGTACTTAAGTACACTCTTCCACTTAACGAAATCATCTACGATTTCTTTGATGCACTTAAGAGCCGTTCCCGCGGATACGCAAGCTTTGATTACGAAATGAAGGGCTACATGAAGTCAGACCTTGTTAAACTTGATATCCTTATTAATAAAGAAGAGGTTGATGCTCTTTCATTCATAGTCTTCTCTGGCACAGCTTATGATAGAGGCCGCAAGATGTGTGAAAAGCTTAAGGATGAAATTCCACGTCACTTATTCGAGATTCCTATCCAGGCTGCAATCGGTTCAAAGGTTATTGCCCGCGAAACTGTTAAGGCCATGAGAAAGGATGTCCTTGCTAAATGTTACGGTGGTGATATTTCCCGTAAGAAGAAGCTTCTTGAGAAACAGAAGGAAGGTAAAAAGAGAATGCGTCAGGTTGGTAATGTAGAAATTCCACAGGCAGCCTTCATGAGCGTTCTTAAACTAGACGAGGATTAAAATGACTCCTATTGAACTATATATTCATATACCATTCTGCGTTAAAAAATGTTTATATTGCGATTTCCTTTCAGGGGTTTTCGATGAAAAAATGCAAAGGCGTTATGTCGCTGCTTTGTGCGCTGAAATTAAATATGTAGCAAATGCCCATCCAGGCTGTCTAGTAAAAAC
>CACYLQ010000192.1 GCA_902775195.1 uncultured Pseudobutyrivibrio sp. | reverse complement strand
TCGCGAATCAATCAAAGATATAATAAAGAGAGACTGATAGCATTATTTCAGTCTCTCTTTTGCTTTTTATGGTATGGGGAGTTTTTGAGGGCCTAGTTTAATGACATTGCCCCATAACTTTACCCTCTATAATTCTTCAAAAATTCCTCAGCTTCCTGCTGCATCTTCTGCACCACATCCTCAGGTCCAGTCACCTTTACATCAGGTCCCAGAGCAAATATCCATCCAAAAAATTGTGAGCTAACTGCCAAATCTACAGCAATCATACTCCTGCCTTCTCCAGCTTCACGGATGCTGATGTCTTTTCCAAATCTATCAATAAAGATTCCCACCTTGGTATTCGGAAACTCTATATGTACACGCCTAATCTCTCCACCAAACATTGAGAAATTCTCTAGTGCATATTCTCCCATATCAAGCTTGTCAAAGATTTCCTTACCTTCTCGAAGGTCATCCTTGCCAGACACTTCCTTCATCTTGTCTACTCGATAATGCTTCATCTTGCCAGCCGCAGAATCATACGCCACCAGATAATAGTATTCATTAGCCCAGGTCAAAGCCCACGGACTGACAATATAATTCTCTCCTGCTTTCTTGGGAATCAACTTTTTATCTAGTGTCCACTCACAATACTTGAACTCTATCTGCTTATTATTAAAAATTGCTGTATGAATAGCATCCACGTTGTAGTAAATGCTCTCGTTCATATTCTTGATACGAGTATTTATATATACCTGGCGTTGCAACTGTTTACCTTGGTAATCACTTACGAAGCTCTTTATTTTCGATATTAATGTTTTTGATTTGTTTTCTGTTATGAATTTCGATGACTGAATTGCATCTATAAGAAGCTTGACTTCTGCAAGCTCAAATTGACGTTCTCCAACGTGATAATATGTCTCACGACCTTTAGGAGTTTTAATGACTTCGATACCAAGCTTATCCGTCATTACTGCAAAATCATCATACAAGCTTTTTCTTTCAGCTGTGACTCCATAACGCTCTAATTCGTCCATAATCTGTGACAACGTAAGGCTATGCTCATCATCAGTTTTAGCCTGCATAATTTTACAAAGATAGCTCAGTTTTAGCTTTTGATTTGTACCTTTAGCCATGAAAAAACACCCTCCTGCGAAAACTAGTTTTAGTATATCACAGAAGGGCGTTTTAATGGACTTATTTCACCTATTCTTCAATGTTTGTAATGTCTATCTTCTCTAATTCTACATCATCTTCCTCTTCTCCAGTCTCTTGTTTATCCTCATCATAATCATCATCTAACGAATCCATCCTGCTTGTGTATAAATTCAACATCTCAAGCAACTCTTCTGCACTTCCACCTCTGCCACTATTATAATCAAGGGAATCACTTATCGTTAAAATGGCCTCAACCACATCACTCCTATCTGAGTTTTCTACAATTGTCGCGTATGCTGATATCATTACATATATGACATAGTGCCAGAAGAAAATAATACCTCCAAAAATAATTGAAGCGGTTCCACTCAAATTGAATATAAACTCCATGAACGACCTTGCATATTTGTATGAATCCTGCTCTTTTGCCTGCATAATAGACATCACACCTAAAGTTATTAGCGTCACACCTATTATTAATCCAACAACAAATACTGCTGTGGCAATTCCTCTTAATTGATCTGATGATTTTTCAGTAGTTTTCTTCAACCTCATAGCGCCACTCCTTTCCCTTGAGCATATAACTAGCTTGATTTTAACACCTAAATGTGACAATTCTACCAACGCAAAAAAACGGGCATCCTCACAGATTTCTCCATGAAGATGCCCGCGCAATCTTGATATTTAGTTAAATGGCAACTCCTCATCAATCCCATCCACCACAGGATTGAATCCTCCCTCGTTTGGATCTGGTGTGCCAACTGCTGCACCCTTACTATCAGCAAACTCGTGCTCGTCCACAATCACATCTGTGGTGTACACCTTGATTCCATCTTTGTTGGTATAACTGCCAGTCTGGATTCTCCCAATGACAGCAATCTTATTTCCTTTATGAAGATACTTCTCTGCAAACTCGGCTCCCCTGCCAAATGCCGTGCAATTAATGAAATCTGCAGTATCATCTCCGTCCTTCTTGAAACGACGCTCAACGGCTAAAGTGTACCTAGCCACCGCCTTATCCTTATTCTCTCCGCCATATCTCACCTCAGGATCTCTAGTTAATCTACCAATCAATAATACTTTATTCATTCTCATCCTCCTTTTTAAAACCATGTTTACGCCCATCCCGCAGGCTCTTGTTAGGGTCCATTTTGAGAGTGGCAAGCAAGGCAAACCTGTACAGGTTTTGCATTTTTGCTTGTTGGGGTACTCGCCCCAACCCCCTACAACAGCCCTATCGGTCTGAGCTACGGCACTACCTTTCGGTGTGCCTATCATTCTTTCTGATTTGTCCATTCTGTAGCTGCTCCTGCCTCATGAACTCATCAATATTGTGTTTAGCCTTTACATAATCCTGCATACTTTTCTTTGCTTCCCTATATTCGCTGTAGGTCTTTTTCTTTTCAGCCAAAACTTCCTTAAACTCTTCATTCAATTGCTTAACAGTAGGTAACTTTCCCCCTGGCTTTCTGTCTTTTGGTAGCTTGTTAAATGCATCTTTTGCTGCTTTGTGGATTGTGATTTCCTGACGATGTGCTTCATAAAAGCTTTTCTTATATCCACCTTTTCTATATTTCTCATAAACGTCATGCGTCTTAGCGTAATTAAATATATGCTGCCTTAAATCGGTAATCTCATCCAATCGCTGGTCACAGTCCTTGATTTTTGCTCGTAAATCATCAAAAGTAGCTGATACCAAATCTGCCTTTTCGGCTAGAGAATCATAATCTCTAATGTCCTTCTCCTTTAAAAAGAGAAGTGTCTGTGTTATCTGCTTTGCATTAAACACCTTGGCCCATCCAACATAACCTTTACCCTTTCCTTCTGTAAGCTTCTTTTGAATATCCACAAGCATATCGAAGCCTCTTTTAGCCGGAGCCCCTGGATGTCCGTGGTACTTGGTTCTATCCTTATATGGCCTTGGCTTGATAACTGATAAACCATGTTTTAAGCAAAGCTCATCACTTATACGCTGCACCACTCTGAAGCTTCCAAGAAAGTTCCTATACTTCCTAGTACAATTTAAGTCTGTAGAGTTCCAAACAATATGATTATGTATATGCTTTCTATCAGTATGGGTAGCAACGATAAATGCATGATTTCCTTTTGTAAGCTTCTCTGCCAATTCATAGCCAATCTGATTTGCTTCTTCAGGTGTTATCTC
>CACYLQ010000191.1 GCA_902775195.1 uncultured Pseudobutyrivibrio sp. | reverse complement strand
ATCATCTGCCTGATAGAAAAATCTGCCTGCGATGATACAAACAAATTAGCTGGAAGAAAGATGTATATCAACATTTCTGATAATCCTTTCTTCACAGCCTCATCCATAATTTTAAAATGTGCAGCAAAAAATCCTGCCGCCATCAAAACAAAAATTTTTAATGTAATTGAAACTAATACACTCATCTTACCTAACTAATTCAGTAATCTCCTCATTTTTCCCAGCGAGGAAATATCCGAGATTCGCCCCACTGATTCTTTGTAGTTTCTCGATAGACTCCTGACTGTAGAACGCACTGTGAGGTGTTATGATTACATTTTTTCGGTGAAGCAAACTACAAATATTTAAATCTGGATTCTCTTCTTCAAGAACATCTATGCCCGCGCCTCTAATCAATCCCCTATTCAGAGCAGTTACAAGAGCCTGTTCATCAACGCTGCCTCCACGCCCTACATTAATAAATATCGGTCTACGCTTCATTTTAACAAAAGCATCCTCATTAAAAAAGTGTCTGTTTTCCTCGGTAAGATTCATATGATTAGTAATAATGTCAGCTCTGGAGAATGCCTCCTTTTTGTTCACAAACTCCACTCCAGCCACATCATACTCACTGGCAGCGTATGGATCCACAGCCAAAACCTTCATTCCAAGGGCAATAGCTATTGTTGCCACACGTCTGCCAATTTTCCCAAATCCAAATATAGCCAGTGTCTGACTGCATAAATTGGGATTTCCATCTATGGAATAATACTTCCACTCCCTCTTATCATTGATTTGTCTGTCATAGAATTTCAGATTACGATTCAGGGCACACATCAGTGCAATGGCATGTTCTGCCACCTCCTGCGTACAATATTCCTGAATATGGCACACTGCCACATTGTTCTGCTTAGCGCTCTCAAGATTGATATTTGAATATCCCACACCACTAACTGAAATACATTTTAAGCTTGGACATGCGGCCAGTATCTCTTCATCAGTCTCAATAAATCCAGTGACCAGCCCATCTGCATCCTGCAATACCTTGATAAAATCATCCTTGTCCTTATAGGCATGCACTACCGTATCAACTGGCTCTCCAAGTGCCTCTTCAATGCTTTCAATTGTGATGGAATAATCCTCTTCCAGTGCGCTTTCATAATCCGCAATTACGATTTTTTTCAAACCTTTACCTCCGCTAAAATCTCCTTGATTGCAATAAGTACAACAGCCATTTCCTGTTCTGTTCCAATGGTGATTCGAAGATATTTATCTAGTTTTTTATCAGCAAAGTGACGAGTGAGAATTCCTTCTTCTTTCAGCTTCTCACAAAGCTCCGATGAAGAAATCGCATCATGATAACAAAATACAAAGTTTGCCTTTGATGGAATAACATGAAATCCCAGCTTCTCCAAATCTGATTTGAACTGCTCTCGATTGGTTACAATTCTGTTAATGCATTTATCCAGATAATAAGTGTCCTTCACTGCTGCAATTCCAGCTGCCATAGTAACAGAATTAAGATTAAATGGATTAAAAGAAAACTTTATGCTATTCATATCAACAATAATTTCTTTTGACGCTATGGCAAAGCCAATATGTGTTCCCGCCATATTTCTAGATTTTGAGAAGGTACGAACAACAACAAGATTTGGATATTTTGTAGCGAGCGGCAAACATGTCTCCCCCCAGTAATCTGCATATGCCTCATCCACTATTACCATTCTCTTAGGATTCTTTTTAACAAGCTTTTCAATATCCGTTATTGGAATTGCTTTTCCCGTAGGATTATTAGGATTTGCAAAAATAATATCTCCTTCCAAATCCATGTAATCATTTATGTCGATTGAAAAGTCATCCTTAACTGGAATCTCCTCCATATCAAGTCCATAGGTCTTTGCATAGGTACGATAGAAACCATATGTAATATCTGGGAAATATATCTTCATTCCTCTTCTGAAGAAGCTCATAAGTACAAAGGATAGTACCTCATCTGCTCCGTTACCTACAAAAACCTCTTCTTCTGTCACTCCATATACAGATGCAACTGCTTTACGAAATTCATGACAATGTGGATCGGCATAATAGCTCATATTCCAAATCTCGCTTTTTGAAATTGCCTCAAATACCTTTGGTGAAGGTGGCAGCGAGGTCTCATTTGCATTTAATTTAATGTATAACTTATCCTTTGGCTGTTCCCCTGGAACATAAGGCTCCATCTCTTTATATTCATCTACTAAAAAAATACTCATTACTATAGTGTCCCTTCATAATTATTTATATACGCACAAGCGGAAATGTCATGCAGTGTGGTCCGCCGCCTGCCTTTAAAATTTCGGTAATGTCCATCTCTATTACATTCATGCCTCTTTTTACCAATTCCTCATTAACCTTTTTATTCTGCTTAAGCGAGAGTACGGTATGATTCCCAAGAGCCTGTAAATTACAGCCATGTAAAAAGATTGCCTCCTCGGGAACAGGTATTAATTCCACTCCTCTTTCTTTCAAAAGCTCCTTGAAATCCTCCGGCAAGCCATCTACATATGCCACAGCCAAATGATCATCTACCAAGTTAAAACACATATCTAAATGTAAATATTCTTTCTTAAGAGGAACTCCAGTCACTTCATATCCAAGCGGCTCCAATATAGCTTTCAGCTCCTTTAGACCTTCCTCATCAGTTCTGTCAGCCATACCTACCGCTACCCATTTTTCACTCATAAACATGAAGTCTCCCCCCTCAAAGAGTCCCTTCTTCACTTCTCCTATTTTTGGAATACCAAGCTCAGCCATACGCTTCTCATAATCAACATGTTCCTTGTAGCGCATGTCCAGCTTGAAGTTTCCAAGGATATATCCTTCCTTTACACACCCACCAAAATCTCTTGCAAAAACTGAGTTTGGGCGCTCATCATCTGCGTCTAAAAACTCCACCTCAATACCAGCATCCTCATAGCTTTTTACAAACTCCTCATGTTCACGAAGCATAACCTCCACATCCATAGTGGTATCCTTCCACTTTTTAGCTATTTCATTTATTGGCGCTGGCTTTAAATACTCAGGTCTTGAAACCAAAACCTTCTTTAATTCCCCCGTACCATTTTTAACAAACATTTAAAAATACCTCCGTAGTTTTCATAATCAGATTTGGTAACACTCCAAAGCTATATGGTATCTGTAATCTTTCTGTGCTTTTATGAGCATCTTTTCCGTAAACTCCAAAATTGACAGCTTTAATATTCAGCCTTTTAATCTGTTCCAAAGGCAATGGATATAGCTGCTGCATCTGTGGAAAATTTTGTTTAAGTGTAGCAATTGATTCCATGGAATCATCCAGTGATAAATAGCTGCTATCTGACAGACTCGG
>CACYLQ010000190.1 GCA_902775195.1 uncultured Pseudobutyrivibrio sp. | reverse complement strand
GAAAGTGGTATGAAGGCATATCCACAGACAGTTCGATTTGATAATCCTGCTGATGCACCAGCACTTATCTACAATGTATATGCACTTGAAGCTGCTGACTATGAAGTAAATGTATATGCAGCAGCAAGCAACCCTGTAGTATATCAGGGTAAGCTGGCACTTAATGTTGCTTCAAATGATGCAGCAGGTGTTGCGGTAAACACTATCCCTGAAACAGATTTTGTTCCATGGAAATCAAATAGCTGGAGAAAGGGAGTCCTTGACCAGATTCATATTGGTACCTGCAAGGTTAGCTTACACAAGGGTGTTAATACTATTAAGCTTTCTGCAATTGACCCAGGTGTGGTTGTTGAAAAGCTGGTTATCTGGAATCCTAATGCTATAATCAGAGAGTCATACTTAGGTCCAAAGGAGAGTAAGATAGACTAAAATCACGTTTTGTTTATAAACATAAACTTTTTGTTGATGGAGATATCCCTGGTATTGATTTAAAATATTCTTATCAATGACAAAAATTTAACAATGTTCTGGCAGAAATAAGCATTGTTAAACATGTTTAAAAGGAGGATATTTTAATGAAGTACCAGGGACTTTTTGAGCCTATCAATATTGGTAAGCTTGAAATCAAGAACCGATACGCAATGGCACCTATGGGACCACTTGGTCTTGGTGATTGCGAAGGTGGATGGAACGACAGAGGAATTGATTACTACACAAGACGTGCCAAGGGTGGTATCGGTCTTATTATTACAGGTGTAACATTCTCTGACACAGAGGTTGAGAAGCCTTCATTCCCTAACACACCAAACTCTACATACAACCCAGTTCAGTTTGTAAGAACTAGCCGTCAGATGACAGAGAGAGTTCATGCATACGGTTCTAAGATTTTCTTACAGATGTCAGGTGGATTCGGTCGTGTAACTATTCCTACAAACTTAGGAGAGTTCCCACCTGTTTCTGCTTCAGCAGTTCCACACAGATGGCTTGATAAGACTTGCCGTCCACTTACAGTTGAAGAGATTCACGGTATCGTTGAAAGCTTTGGCAAGGGTGCTTACAATGCTAAGCGTGCTGGTTTCGATGGTGTTGAAATTCACGCTGTTCACGAGGGATACCTTATTGATCAGTTCGCTATTTCATTCTTTAATCAGCGTACAGATGAGTACGGCGGAAGCTTAGAGAACAGACTTCGTTTCGCTAAGGAAATCCGTGAGGAAATCGCAAAGACTTGTGGATGGGACTTCCCAGTTGCAATGAGATTTTCTCTTAAGTCTATGATTAAGGACTTCAGAGAGGGCGCTCTTCCAGGAGAGGAATTCGAAGAGAAGGGCCGTGACATCGAAGAAGGTATCGAGGCTGCTAAGCTTCTTGAAAAGTACGGCTATGATGCCCTTGACGTAGATGCAGGAACATACGATGCATGGTGGTGGAACCACCCACCAATGTACATGGAGAAGGCTCCATACAAGGAGTTCGCTCGCATTACAAAGGAAAATGTTAACATCCCTGTAATTATGGCAGGTCGTGTTGATAATCCAGATACAGCACTTGATTGCCTTAACAATGATATCTGTGACATGATTTCACTTGGTCGTCCTACACTTGCAGATCCAGATATCGTTAACAAGATTAGAAGAAATGAGCTTAGCCAGATTCGTCCATGTATCAGCTGTCAGGAAGGCTGTATGGGACGTATTCAGACATATTCACTTATCAACTGTGCAGTTAACCCACAGTGCGGTAAGGAAAGATTAAATCAGTACAATCCAGTATGCAAGAAGAAAAAGGTTCTTATTGTCGGCGGTGGTGTAGCAGGTTGTGAAGCTGCACGTGTACTTGCTGAAAGAGGTCACGAGCCTGTACTTTACGAAGCAAATGGTCGTCTTGGCGGTAACCTTATCCCAGGTGGTGCTCCTGCATTCAAGGAAGACGATATTGCACTTGCTAAGTGGTATGAGGATGAGATGGTTCGTCTTGGCGTAGAGGTTCACCTTAATACAAAGGCTACTGAAAAGGAAATCCTTGATAAACAGTTTGATGCAGTTATCCTTGCTACAGGTTCTCGTCCAAAGATGTTCTCACTTGGTGATGACGAAAAGGTTTACTCAGCAGAGCAGGTACTTCTTGGTGAGAAGGAATCTGGTGAGAAGACTGTTGTAGTAGGTGGAGGTCTTGTAGGTTGCGAGCTTGCACTTGATTTAGCTCAGAAGGGCAAGAAGGTTACAATCGTTGAAGCACTTGATAAGCTTATGGCTGTTAATGGACCTCTTTGTTCTGCAAATAAAGAGATGCTTGAGAAGTTAATCCCATTCAATGGCATCGATGTAGTTACTGGTGCAAGAGTTACAGAGTACAAGAATGGTGTACTTAAGGCTACAGTTGGCGAAGAGACAAAAGAGCTTGAGGCTGACAGCGTAGTACTTTGTGTTGGTTATGCTAGTGAGAACACACTTTATAATCTGTACAAGAATGATGTAGATGAGATTTATCTACTTGGTGATGCTAGACAGGTTTCAAATATCATGTATGGTATTTGGGATGCATTTGAAGTAGCAAACCATATTTAATAAATTGCTTATATCTTAAATATTTGTATAAAACTCTCCCCGTTAGGCCTTGCCAACTGACTTATTGTCTGGCAGGGCCTTTTATATTAATATATTATTTATGAACACAAGAAATTTTAAATGTTTCCAAACTGTATATGAAGAGCGTAATTTGCAGGTGGCTGCCAGTAAACTATTTCTGTCCCCACAAGGTCTTAGCAAGATTATAAAGAGTCTTGAGGATGAGTGTGGTACAGCTTTATTTATCAGAAGCAAGGAAGGCTTTGTTCCTACAGAAAGTGGCAAGCTTTTCTACGAAAAATCAAAGACTGTTACCAGAGACCTAAATGATATGTTTTCTGCCATCCAGGCGTTAAATGATAAGGAGCAAAGGTTTAAGGTTGGATTTGCAGCAGGAACGCTTCGTGCAATAGATATAGCTGAGGTTAATCGATTTATGGAATCTAACCCGCAGGTACTTGCCAGCTGGTCGGAATACGAAAACAAGCAGATACTTAATAGAATCCTAAACGATGAAATAAGCTTTGGCTTTTTAGTTGGCAAACCAAATGATAGTAATCTTGTGGCAAAGCTGGTTAAATCTGTAGATTTGGTTGTATATGTTTATAAGGGACATAGATTTTGGGATACAGACCAAATAGATATTTCTGACTTAAATCAGGAGCTAATCATATCTATGAATGAAAAATACAGAGTATATCATGATGTTATTAACGCATGTCACTTAAATGGATTTATGCCAAATATTATAGCAAGAGTTGGCGAAGGTGAATCTATATATC
>CACYLQ010000189.1 GCA_902775195.1 uncultured Pseudobutyrivibrio sp. | reverse complement strand
CGTGGTATCGATTATGCTATCTCTATGGAAGGTTCACTTAAGCTTAAGGAGATTTCATACATCCACTCAGAGGCTTACGCAGCAGGCGAATTAAAGCACGGAACTATCTCTCTTATCGAAGATGGTACACTTGTTGCAGCAGTAGCTACACAGGACAACATCTACCCTAAGACAGTTTCAAATATCGTAGAGTGCAAGACTCGTGGAGCATTCATCCTTGCTGTTACAACAGTAGGACACGAAGATATCGAAGAGGTGGCAGATTACGTAATGTACATCCCACAGACTAATAAATATTTTGCTAACTCACTTGCAATCATTCCACTACAGTTATTTGGTTACTATGTATCTGTAGGTAAGGGCTTTGATGTTGATCATCCAAGAAACTTAGCAAAATCAGTTACTGTTGAATAAACCGTCACCTGTTTGTCACATTTCGGGATTATTCTACGTTCATGAAATGAAAAATCAATGGAGGCGAGTTTATGAGCGATTTTTATTCAAACAATAACGAAACAAACAATTCGGGGGACAACGAGACAAACAGCTCAACAACAAACGGAGCTTACTCTTATAAGAAGGACCAGATTAATCAGGGCGAATCATATTATCAGTGGTCCCCTTACGATGATGGAAGAAAGAACAAGAAGCCTAAGAAGTCATCAGGCTTTGGTGCAAAGCTTGGTAGAACAGCAGCTATTGCATTAGTCTTCGGACTTGTTGCAGGTATTTCGTTCCAGTCGGTAGTGGCAGTATCTAACAGGTTCATTAATAAGGATGCTACTCAGCTTACTGAAACAAAGACTGAAACCAAATCCAGCAGCCAGAAGCTTACTTCATCATCAACAGCTACAGCTACATCTACAACAGTTTCTACTGATGTATCTGAAATAGTTGATAATGTGTTACCAGCTATCGTACAGGTTACAAACGCTGGACTTAAGGAGTACAGAACATTCTTTGGAACAATGCAGCAGCCTACTACATCAGCAGGTTCTGGAATTATCGTTTCACAGGATGAGGATTACATCTACATCGCTACTAACAACCATGTAGTCAGCGGAGCAGAAACACTTACTATCACATTCAACGATGGTGAAGCTGTTGAAGGTACTATCAAGGGAACAGATTCATCTTGTGACCTTGCAGTTGTATCAGTAGCTATCAAGGACATCAAGGAAGATACATTGTCAGAGATAAAGGTAGCTACACTTGGTGATTCAGATTCCACAGTTGTAGGTGAAGCAGCTATCGTAATCGGTAATGCAATGGGCTATGGTACATCAGTTACTAACGGTATCATTTCCGCTAAGGACCGTGAGGTTTCTATTACAGATGATGATGGAAACGTTGTTACAAACAGTCTTCTTCAGACTAACGCAGCAGTTAACCCTGGTAACTCAGGTGGTGCTCTTTTAAACTCTAAGGGCGAAGTAATTGGTATCGTATCTGCTAAGCTTGCTGAGGAAAGCGTTGAAGGTATGGGCTATGCAATCCCTATCTCTTACGCATGGAACATCATCCAGCAGATGGTTGATAACGATGTAGTATCAGAGCTTGAAGCATCTTACCTTGGTATTGCAGGTAGAGATATTACAACAGAAATGTCTGAACAGTACAATGTTCCTGTTGGTGTTTACGTAGCTCAGGTAGTAGCTGGTTCTGGTGCAGAAGAAGCTGGTATCGAAACAGAGGATGTAATCACAGCATTCAACGGACGTAAGGTAACATCTGTTAACACACTTAACAACATCATGAAGTATTTACCTGCTGGATCAACAGTAGAAGTTAAGGTCGCTAAGGCTAGCAAAGACTACAAGGAAGAGACAGTTAAGGTTACACTTACACACAAGATTGATTCAGTACAATAATAATCGCATATACGAAGAGCCAACATTCACTGTTGGCTCTTTTTTTGCCTGTAATCGTTTTACGAATTAAGTGGGTTGTGGTAGAATACGGGGTATGAATAAGAAGAAAATTTTACTTGGAATTTTGATTGCTGTATGGGTTTGTGTTATATGGGGACACAGCATGCAGCCAGCGGTAGTTTCGCACGGAGAAAGCGGCAAATTTTTAGCAATAATCAGCAGGTTCGTTCCATTTATCCCAAATGACGAAAACGGAATGTTTATTATTAGGAAGGCAGCCCATTTTACTGAATATTTAATACTGGGAACACTTCTTTGTATGGAGTTTTGTACCTACCTTAAGGGTTTGTGGGAGAGATGCTTAAATCCTCTGTTTTCCGGCTTGTTTGTTTGCTTTATAGACGAAACCATTCAGCTATTTGTTGATGGTCGTTCTGGTGAAATAAGAGATATGTGGATTGATTTTGCAGGAGTTGCCTTAGGCACACTTATCGTTCTTGCAATTATTAATAATAAAAAAGGCAGACGCTACTAAAGGGAGGCATCACATGGGAAAGAAAAGAATAGTTATCGCACTTGGACATGACGCACTTGGCACTACAGTGTTGGAACAGTGGAACGCAACAAAGCGTACAGCTGTTGCTGTTGCTGAATTTATCGGCCAGGATTATCAGGTTGTTATCACTCACAGCAACGGACCACAGGTTGGAATGATTCACACAGCATTTTCTGAGTTCTATCAGAATCATCCAGAATACACATCTACACCAATGTCAGTTTGTTCTGCAATGAGCCAGGGCTACATCGGTTACGATTTACAGCAGGCCATCCGCTCAGAGCTTGTTGGCAGAGGCATTTATAAACCAGTTTCAACTATTCTTACACAGGTTACTGTAGACCCATACGATGAAGCTTTTTATAAACCAACAAAAATAATTGGAAGAACTTTGACTGCTGAAGAGGCTGAAATCGAGGAAGCCAAGGGCAATCATACAGTTCAGGTTGAGGGCGGCTATCGCAGAATCGTGGCTGCACCAAAGCCAATGGAGATTGTAGAAATAGATGCAATCAAAGCACTCTGTGATGCAGACCAGGTTGTTATTGCAGCAGGCGGGGGTGGAATCCCAGTGCTTACTCAGGACAACAAGCTTAAGGGCGCATCAGCAGTAGTAGAAAAGGATACAGCAGCAGGATTGCTTGCTTCAGAGCTTAATGCAGATATGTTAGTTATCCTTACATCAGTTACAAAGGTATGTAAGAACTTTGGAAAGGCTGACGAAGAGCCACTTGATTACATATCAGTTGCAGATGCAAAGAAGATGTTAGAGGCAGGAGAATTTGGTGCAACAGACATGGCTCCAAAGATTCAGGCTGCTATCGATTATATTGGCGATTCAGCCATTAGAAAGGTATTAATAACCAAGCTGTCAGATGCTGGCAACGCAGTAGGCGGACAGACTGGTACAATGATAGGAAAGTAATATGAC
>CACYLQ010000188.1 GCA_902775195.1 uncultured Pseudobutyrivibrio sp. | reverse complement strand
AAACTCCTTAACAGGGGTAGGCTGAAGCTTTCCGCTACGTCCCTTTGGTTTGTCTGGCTGGCTAACAACGAGGATAACCTCATGGCCGGCCTCATATATAGCCTTAAGTGTCTCCACCGCAAAATCCGGTGTACCCATAAATACTACTTTCATTTATATCAATCCTTTCAGACTCAAAATTTGCAATACGAAAAAACGTCGTAAGACGCTACACTTTAGTGTATCATTTTACGGCGTTTCGTACAACTTTTACAAGATTACATCCATTTTTTATTTATCTATAATCGTAACATTTTTCGCTATTTCTTCCGCCTGCTCAAATGAGAATTCTTTTTTAGCTAATGCCAAATAATAATACTTTTCATTTCCTTCTTTTAAATAATAGAATTCCCAGTATTCAGAAAAGGTATCATCTTCTTTTAGCTCAACCCCAGCATCTTTTAATTCTTCTTCAAAAGCAAATGTGTAAAATTCATTTAAAGATGTAGCTTCCATAATATACCAACCATCGTTTTTTTCTGATGGGATTACATCTTGAATTCTCTTTTCGAAATGATTACCTGTAGGTAAACCATATGGTTGTGGAACGCCATCTAAAAATTCAATATTTACATCATTATTAGTAGCTAAAATCCTTCCTATAAATCCTGCACATCTCCATTCATCATAATGAGTTGTAGCATCTAAATCAGAGCCTGCTATATCTTCTTTAATCACATCGTATATTTCCTGTGACATAGGATAAACTTCCGGCAGAATAACTGCTCCGCCATTAATCCCTTGGTTAAAATTCAATTCTCCAATTGTATATTTTTCTGGAAGATTCACAGTGAGCCACTTATCCAGCGATTCTCTTCTTGACACAAATTCATCCAAATCATTTTTGTATACATAATTATCATAAAGTATGACGGTATCACCATTAATATCATTTTTAATGTATACTGCATCCAACTGATTATTTTCGGTATAACTAGCTTGTATCCAATAATAAATATCATCATAGCTAAAATAAATATAATAGCTATACCACAAATCTCCATCAGCTTCTCGAGTATCCAGATTGTTGGTAGAATCAGCGAATTTTGTAAAATCAATTTTATCAAAAGTATGATTGTAATATGCGTCTCTGAAAGCATTGTATTCAAACTCAACTAACTCTTTATTTGATTCTTGCGTTTCAGCTTTTGTGTCTTGAGTTCTAATAGTTTGCCCACAACCTGTAAAAAGCAATACTCCCGCACATAATATATAAGCTATATTTTTTCTATACATTAGTCTATATTTTCCCTTCTTGTAGCTACATAGACATAGTTGCTCAATGCTTTTTGCTTGAAATTTCCTGTAGTTCAAATCTGTACTTTTGCTTTACCTCAGGATACTTTTCATGGTCTACTTCAGATAGAAACATTTCTTTTGGTCTCACCCAAAGTGAACCATCATCATATAATTTACGATACACTACCATCTCTTCTTGAGTTTCAGAATCTCTTGCGATATCCTCCACCAAGTAATAATCCCCCTTAAAGTGTTTATAAACTCTGTGTAAAACTAATTCTTGCATCTTCGCCTCCGTAAATTTTATTTTTGCTCGATTATCATATATCTTACAGAACCATAAACAATGTGCCTGCTCCAATCAGTATGCAACCAATAGCTGACTTTACAGTAAAATCTTCGTGCAGGAAAACAAACGCCAACACCAATGTAATAATAATAGACAGCTTATCAATCGGAACAACCTTGGAAGCATCTCCTATCTGCAGTGCTTTGTAATAGCAAAGCCACGATGCACCCGTTGCAAGACCGGACAATATAAGGAAAATCCAACTCTTTTGGCTAATTGACCTGATGCCATCCTGCTGATTAGTAATAAATACCATCCCCCATGCCATTATTACAACTACCATTGTGCGGATAGCCGTAGCAAGATTTGAGGCAACACCTTCAATTCCTATTTTTGCCAGTATTGATGTTAATGCAGCAAACACTGCCGAACCAAGAGCTAACCAAAACCACATAACTATACCTCCTCACCTAATTGATAAATCATTCCCTATTACCGCACCAGCTTTTAACAGGGAATCCTCATCTTTATTTTTCACTATTTGCTATTACAAGTGCTATTCCTGATGCAAATACAAATGCCTCTTACTCTATAAAGTTCACCATAATGATTTCATCTATATATGTTCCATCCTTCAATTTGAATGCTCTAGGATTTTTTCCATATTCCTTGAATCCCATTTTTGTGTACATATGTCTTGCCCTTGCATTATCACTGTATACACCTAGCTCTACCTGCTCAAATCCATTTTTCTTAGCTTGTTCTAAGGCAACCTTCATCATAAAACTTCCCACTCCCATGCCAGTATACTCTTGCCTGATAGACATTCCCAGATATCCTCTATGAAGAAATTTAATATGAGGTCTTACAACTGATACTCCAAGATCACCCACAAGCTCATCATCTAGATAAGCATTAACCATAAAATTCTTTTCACTTTCAGCAAAGCTAGCAAGTCCTTCTCGTATTACTTCCAAATTCATAGGTCCATCTTCAGGCTCCCTTGCCATAAAGTGAGACTCTCTTGCTGTGGCTTCTCTAAGGAGCTTTACCTTCATGGCATCCTCTGGTCCTGCACTCTTTATAGTTACCTCTCTGCAATCTGGCAATTTGTATATTTGTCCTTTAATTATCATTTTTATCCTCTCTCAAATAGTCAACTAAGCCTATAACAAACACCCATTACTATCTCAAAGGCATTTTTCTTTGCAGATAGTAACCATACATACAATTTTTACTATCTGTAGGACGATACTGCTCACAGATAGTAATCCGACTACTATCTACAGGATATTTTTTGTCACAGATAGTAGTTTTTGCAATTTCGACTACTACCTATAAAGAAATCTGCCTCTCAGATAGTAATGTATTAAATGCTTGTCAATAAATAGGAATTTAATTGACTCTCCATAGACACAATTTTATATTTTATATACTCATCTGCTTGCTTAAGCAATTCCTTTTTATTTTCATGCTCTATAGTTATGAGCGAATCTTCAAGACTCAAGCTTTTTAACGACTTGACCTCATTAGGTCTTGTCACTCTGGGGTTTGCATCTGAATATTGAGCTAAAAAATATACAACTTGTTTTGTAAAACCCGGCTTTTCCGCAGGATTGTATTGTTCACATACCTTAAAATCAGTAATGAGTTTGTTCAACTAATAGATACTTTATGACGCCGTTGTCTACTGTATATACTATTGCCCCACAAGATTTTTCAAATATCATATTTCTGTCTCCTCAAATTCGAATTGTTAATCTTACTGCATTTAATTATACAGAATCCACATCCAGCAAGAAATACACAATTCAAAAGTGATATTTTTTTCACTCCCGAGCAGTACTAACCTCATTTTTCTTTATAGCACTACCCATTTCTCTTCTCCCGAATGGGCTTTGTGGCTTTGGGATTTGTGATGCTACGGCAATATGCTATGAATAGTTACTTCTTACCGTAATATTTCACTGAGATTGGACTGATTTTCTATTACTTATTTTAGTTTACTTTTGTTAACTAAAGTGTATTTCACCATATTTCAAATACGTTGCCAAGTTACGCCACAC
>CACYLQ010000187.1 GCA_902775195.1 uncultured Pseudobutyrivibrio sp. | reverse complement strand
TTAATTCTTCAATGTTAATATCAAGAGAATCAATAATTGGATGAGTGATTTTTGATGTCCATTGACCATCAGGTGAGGCATCCAAAACAACCACGAATATTTTGGTAAGGTCCCCAACCACATCAATGTGAGGGGCATTACATAAGTATTCTTGGTTTTTGTCTCGATTAACTAATCGATAGCAAACCCTAGATAGAAGTTCATCTTTACTCGAAAGAATAGAAGAAAGCTCTTTTGTAACATCGATTGATGAATCTTGATAGTTAAGAAGAACTTTATTTGCAAGTTCTTCGATGGATGAATTATTATCCAAGTAATATTTATAGAATTCGTCAATATAAATTGTTGATGCTAAAGAAGAGTTTCTTTTCTTTATTATGATGCCTTCCAAAGATATTCCATTATTTTTTGGAATGTGTTTTAATTCAACCTCATAACCATTTCCTAAAATACGACCGATTTGTTTGAGCAATGCGTTTGCAAAATTATTCTTTGTATTCATTATTTAGTTCCTTTCTCGCATTAGCGTTTAGGTGTAGGATTTACAAAATCCATTTTTAGTTACACTTAATGGTATGCAAGAGAGGGGTTAAATATTCCAAAGAGTAGATTGATTTATAATTCTTGTGTATGGGGCTTAGAAGGATTAAAGGTTATTGTCAATAGACGTGTGGTTTGGTATCATGAAGAAAATAGTGGAGGGTTAAAGATGCAAGAAGATTTCATTACTATACTTGGGGAACATGCTACAAGATTAGCGAGGTTAGATTTCTATATTTGGCTTAAAGAAAACTATTCTGAAGACTTTATTCCTCATATAGGTGAAGAGGCTAATTATTCCATAGAGCGTCCTAAAATATTGGAATCAAAGGAAGTATATTCAGTGGATGACCTAGCTCTTGTTTTTGATTGCAAACGAGATAAAGCACTTAAAATTATGCATCTAATGGAACGTGATGAGTGTAGTATGAAACTTGGAAAAGACTACTACACAACAAAGGAAAAGACCCTTGAATTCATCAATAGATATATGGGGCAAAAAGTGGCTATTTAAGCGGCTTTAAGCGGCTTTGGATTGCTTTCAATTACCACTTTTTATTGCCACCATTTTAAACAAAAGCCTTGAAAATCAATATTTTTTACTAGAAATATTAAGTATTGTTAATGCTTAATTAAACTATAAAAAACTCCTAAAGTTTTTATAAATGCATCAGGTTTCTGATGCATTTTTTTTATTTAAATGAAGGCATTTTTATGATATAATTTGCGCTGATGGACTTATGCGTCTACGGAGGATTTTATGAAGCGTAATATTCAGCTATTTTTAATATTATGTATGTGTTCCCTCACATTTACTGCATGCAATTCTAAGAAAGAGGAAGAAGCTGCAGATGCTATAGATACTACAGAACAGGTAGCACTTGAAGATGTTGAGGTAGAAGATTATACAGTACTTAAATATAACGAACTTGAGGTTTTGGCCTATGAAGGCGATACAGATGCCATGGTCATGCTTGGTCGTATGCTTGAATATGGTGCTGATGATGTTAAACAAAGCTTTACAGAAGCTATTTCGTGGTATCAGATGGCTTCCGATTCAGGCAATGTAGATGGAACTTGTGCACTTGGTTATTTCTATCTTACCGGCACAGGTGTTGATAAGGATTTAGACAAAGCCTTAGAATTATTTGACACAGCCATCGAAGCAGGCTCTACAAATGCTTATGTTGGTAAAGCAAGAGTTCTTTTAGAACAGCTTGATATTAGCCGTGAGGATGAGGAGGATGCACAGGATGCAGATACTCTCAAGGCTACTGAAGAAGCTACCAATAAGTCAGACACTGATTCCGAATCTGATGAATCAGTTATCCCTGAGGAAGAAAAAAATATTTTTGATTTATTCTATAAAGCGCAGATATCTGGGGATGTTGATGGTTCCTATTATCTTGGCTATGCCTACGAAAACGGAATAGGCACAGCAGTAGATTACAAAAAGGCCTTCGATTATTATTCCCGCGCTGCTAAATCAAACAGCACTGATTTATCAGACCAAAACGCCATTAACAAAGCTAATGTTGCAATCGGCCTTCTATATATAAAGGGCAATGGCGTAGATCAAGACAGCACTCAAGCAATGGAATTTTTCGAAACTGCATCAAATAATGGTTACGCTAAGGGCAGCTATTATTTAGGTCAGATTTATGAAAACGGTGTAGGTGTAGATAAGGACTACGAAAAGGCTATGGAATATTATCTTATGGCAGCAGACCTTGATTATGCACCAGCACTAAATCAAATTGGATATATGTATTACAATGGATATGGTGTAGATGTTGATTTTGCATCTGCAGTATATTATCAAAAGCTTGCAGCTTTGCAGGGATATGCAATAGCACAGGTTAACTTAGGTTTCCTATACGAAAACGGATACGGGGTAGAGAGGAATTTGGAAACAGCTTTGTCGTACTACGAAATGGCTGCGGACTCGGGATACGAGGGCGCGTTGGAGGCTGTTGTCCGAGTAAAGGCACAAATAAATGAAGAAATGTAGCACTCGATTATTTGGAGTTTGCGTTATCATCTCTTTAATTACCGCTTGTGGTAAAAGCATCACTGAGTTAGATACTGTTAAACTTACTAGAAATAAACCGCAGAAAATTGAAATAGCAGATTTATCGGACGCTTGGGATACTATATTAAATAGTAGTACAAAGGAATTTATTGGAGGACATCCAGTGGATGAATCCTTCCTTGGAATGGTTACTGCTGATTATGGTGAAAATGTTATCGAAGAAATAGCCAGCTATGCTAATTACGATTCACCAGATATTTGGTATGAACTTACTGGAAAAAGTATTCATGTTTTATGGTATGATTATTGTGCCATGACGGGTATACAACAGTTTTCATTAGATAAGACTTATGTTATAAATGAACAGAATGAAGATGGAGATATTGTTATAGATTTCACTGGTGACGTTTCATTTGCAAATGGAATTGCCACTACAGATTACATGGACCATCAGATGGATGGTGTGTATGATTGCTTCTCAAAGGATTTGCTTGATGAAATGCAATCAGCAGACATACTTATGATTAATAACGAATTTGCCTATACAGAGAGAGGAACAGCTCTTGAGGGCAAGGCATATACATTCAGAACCAATCCTAGCAGAGTTTCTTTGATGCAGGATTTGGGAGCAGATATTGTTAGTGTAGCCAATAATCATGTATATGATTATGATGAGATAGGATTTTTAGATACACTAGATACTTTGAAAAAAGCCAATTTACCTTATGTTGGCGCTGGCGTTAATTTAGAAGAAGCCAGAAAGCCTGCTTACTTTATTATAGGTGGCAGAAAAATAGCAATTGTTGCAGCTACTCAGATAGAGCGAACCCTTAACTATACAAAGGAAGCAACAGTTGATTCTCCGGGAGTAATGAAATGTCTTCATCCTGAAGCATTTTGTGAAA
>CACYLQ010000186.1 GCA_902775195.1 uncultured Pseudobutyrivibrio sp. | reverse complement strand
AGCTGCTTACTGTTCTTGAGGATTTCCTCGTTTACGTTAAACTTACGATATTTAGTTACAAGGATGTAAAGCATTTCGTAATAAAGGGAAAGAACCTGAAGCTTATTAGCCTCCTCCCCGTTTGTATAAATGAGGTACATTTCCTGCAACAAAGTAAATACTCTATGGTCTGTTTCCCTATCTCCATGGGAAAACCAGATGAACTGGTCATCTGTAAAATAATCTGCAAATGTTTCGTGAGGTATCTGTAAAACTACAGTCCTGTTTGGTTCTGGTGCTAATATACTGTGCACCTCGTTGCTGTTAACAATAACAAACTCACCGTTTGTAAGAGGGAATCTTTTGTCATGCAAAGTAAATTCAAGCTTCCCTTCCCAAACGGCAAAAATCTCGATAGAGCGATGCCAATGCTTATCTCTAATATAGCCGCCATCCTGCCCTTCAAAGGCAAATAGCTTAAATGGCAGCCCCTCATCAGTCACTATAACTTCATGCTGATAATCTTTTAAATCCATTCTTAAATCTCCCTAAAAAACCTACAATCTCCGTCCGCTTCAAAGCCAACCTGTGTGAACCCCAGCTTTGCCAAAAGTCCCTTGCTGGCTTCGTTATCAGGAGCACATCTTGCAATAAGACTGCTCAGGCCATATTCCTCCTTCGCCAGCTCCACTATCTTTGAGCAAACCTCAAACGCAAGCCCCTGCCTCCATCTGGCTGGACTGATAGCGAATCCTAGCTCCGCCTGATTTTCTTTATCGCAGGTATCACGGACTTCGATTCCTGCTCTACCTATTAATTTACCTGTGAATCTGTCGAAAATCAACCACATTCCGAAACCATATAGCTTATAAATGTATTCTATGTAGTTTTTTTCATAGGCTCGTTCCTCCTCATATTCAAAAAGAGGCTCCATGTAATCCGTCATATGAGGCATGGCATATAATGCAAACAAATCGTCCAAATCCTTTTCGCAGTATTCTCTTATGAGGCATCGATTCGTATATGCGATATCCCAAGGTATGCCAGCACATCTTCTGTAGATTCGCTCCATATCCTCATCTTCTATTTCATCTACATCTATCAACAGCTGGCTGCATTTAAGGCCTGTTCCATCCACAGTATCAATGCCTGCCACAGGGAGATTTCGTAAATTGCACTCATCAACAACAGCCTGACTTTCAGTAAGCACCAAAGTGCCCTCTGCATAGTCAGGCTGTAAATCCTTTACATTATTTATAATTATAGTTTCACGTAGATAATTGTCAGTTGTCACAAAATGCTCCTAGCTCACGTCTATTCGGCAGGACATTGTATAAACCTTGCCGTTAGATTTCTTCATACGTACGGTGATATTGGCCGTACCAGTTGCTACTGCTGTTATTTTACCACTGGAATCTACAGTAAAAACATTTGCATCGGAAGATTTGTAGGTAACATTATATTGCTTGTCCGTGCTATTGAGATAATCCATATCCAAAGCCACCTGGGCTGTGCCACCTGGCTTTAAGGTGTAGGATGCATCGTCTGGCAGGGTGATGTTTCCTATATTGGTTCCGTTATTTGCAAAGCTTTTTGTAGAAGCCTTTTTGGTTGTAGTCTTTGTGGTTGATGTAGTAGTTGTTTTAGCTGTACTTGCTGTAGTAGTTGTAGATTTAGCTGCAGCTGCTTTTACAGCGTCTACCGCACTGGTAGACTTTTTGGTATCAGTAGATTTAGTATCTTTATCACTAGCCTCCTCTGTTACCTCGCCAAGCTTAACATACATTGCAGGTCTGATTGCAGGACCACCATAATAATATCTTCTTTCAATAAGCATTAGTTCTAAGTGGCCATGAAGAATTATCCATCTTCAATGTATCCTTGTTGGCTGTATATTCATCTGTTGATAAGAAGAAAATGTAATCTACACTAGTGGTTTGAGACTCATAAATATCCATAAACATGGCATTCTTTTTTCCGTTTGCCACGTAATAAGCATCTAAGGATGTATCGTGATAAAAATTCATAAGGCTATCTTTTGCTGCCTCTGCAGTAAGTGTTGTCTTTAAAATCTTTGCACGCTCAGCATCGTTGAAGCACACCTTGTAGAAGGTCTGATTCAGCCAGCCTCTCCAATAATTTTCTGACCAACGAACATAGCCAGGTGTTTTACCCGTTGCCTTGTAAGAATTCTCTATAGCCTTTCTATAATTGTTAATAGAAATAGTGTTTAATCCCTTGCTGGCCACAACAAAAGCTGTCTTTGTTGCATCATCATAGGTAAGGATAGTCCAACTAATGATGGTGCCATCGATATGTCCAAAAGCAATATCATCACCAACAGCGTATGTTGCACCGGATGATTTCTTCTTAGCTGCCTCCACCTGAATGGAAGGCACAGCTGTACCCATCACTGTAACAGCTACCAGCGCCAAAGCTAACAGCTTTTTAAGCCCACCAAAATTTTTCTTCATAGCTCAACTCCTCTTAATGTCATACTCCCCTTTATATTTTTATACTAATATTCGGCATTTTCAAAGTCAAACTTATCAAGAAAAATTAACAAAATTATCACCTTTAATTGTAAAAATCAAATTCAGTTGATATACTATTTTTTTGTAAGTTATATCGATTTTTAAGGAGACACAATGACTAAGCAACAAATGTTCAAAATGTTACACGATGAGGAACCGGTGCTTAGAGCAGAAATCACTGCACTTTACTCCGTATTAGACCACAAGCTTGGTTTACACGGTGCCGAGGTTCCTATCACCTTTGGAATGGATGAAAAGGCATTAGGCTCTTATCTTCCACCATCTTATGATGATGAAGAACAGTTCCAGTTCTCATTATTCTTTATTGGCTTTTGCTTAAGCGAGCAGCTATCAAAAACAGACCGTATTAATCTCTATAAGCATGAATACGCACACTATATGACACGACACATCAGCATACCTAACGAATATACCTGGCAGCCAGGTGTTCACGGTAGTGCTTGGAAATATTGCTGTAGCCTGATTGGTGCTATCCCTTCTGACTACTACGTAGAAGGCCAGAGCCTAAAGAAGGTTGACTATGATTCAGTATTAAAGCGTCCTAGCGTTAATCACGCACAGATACAGATGCTTGATACATACCGTACTCAGCGCGCTTACAAGAACATGGAAAACGCAAAGGTTAAATACGAAATCGGAGATACAGTTTCTCATCCAAAGTTTGGTGAAGGCACTGTAAAAAATATAGAAAAGCAGCCATCATCTGTGAGACTTCACATTGCATTCGGTGATGAAATCAAAGTCATCGACCAGAAGTGGCTGGTAAAGACTGGATACAAGAAAGTATCTGAAAGACAATAAACTGTGAACTAACAAAGCCATCTAGTTACCTACTAGATGGCTTTGATAATTGCTTTAAAACCTGGGTTAAGGTTTGCTCCAGGTCCAGTCCACCCTCATCTACAATCACATCGGCATATTTCTCGTAGAGAGGAATTCTCTCATCATATAAATCCTTAAGAGTCTGGCCGTCCTTTAAAACTACGCCACGCCCCTTAAGATTCCCCAATCGGCTATCAAGAGTTTCATAATCAAGCTTAAGATAAACCACTGTTCCAATTTCCTTCAAATGCTCCATAGCATCACTTCCGTAAATGACGCTTCCTCCAGTAGCAATTACCGTCTTTTCGGCTCTTATTGACGCATTAACGTCGTTTTCAATCTTAAGGAAGCCTTCTACTCCATCTTCGGCTATTATCTCCTTTAAAAGACGATTTTCACGTTCCTGAATAAGCAAATCAGCATCAACAAACTGAAATCCTAATTCCTTAGCAAGTACAACTCCCAGTGTGCTTTTTCCAACCCCTGGCATTCCAATTAAAACAATGTTTTCTTTCATAATTATTCTCCTCATGCCTAATAAATTGGAAATATTATGCCATAACAGACTGCAAAAAGAAAGGCCTAGCTTGCAGCCAGGCCAAATTAATTTCAGTTATTCTGCTTTCCAGAGACCATGTAGGTTGCAATATGCATATACGCCAACCACTGAATCGCCATCAGTAAGCAAGAACTCTGCACATGGCTTATCCCCAGGATTAAGCACCTTGCGCTGAGCCCCCTGTGCAGTCTCAATAGCAATCCACTCAATGTAATGCTCTGGTGCCATTGGATGCTCTACAGAACCAACTGTAACTGTAACTTTGTTGCCTTCAACTTTGAATACAGGTACATGCTTCTCTGCCGCTCCATCAGATGTTCCAGGAACTAATTCCTTCATCTTCTGTCTACAGCATGTCATAGGAGCCCCCGATTCCTTAATCATGCTAACAAAGTTGCCACATACGCTACATACATAAAATTTCATGCCCAACCTCCTTTTACTTTTACGCCAGTAATGGTAAAAATACCTATAAATACCTTATACCATATTTCTGAGCAGAAAACATCACATTTCACTGTTTATTGACATATTCCTTCAAAAACATGAGCCTGATAGAGGCTGATATGTGCTCCTTTAGAAAAAAAGTATGACATCCCCCCCGTTTTGGCGATTGTCATACTTGGAAATTCATTGGCTTTCTTCTGTTTTAGGTACTGAGTATGACAAACATGTATTTTTTGAAGATGTCATACTTTTATAATCAACAAATATTGTATGTTGTGTAGCTACCAAGTTAACTAAAGTATGACTTGCCTATTTGGGGCAAATTGTCATACTCAATTCCCCTAAAAAGCTCTATTACTACAACAACTGAGTATGACTATCAAAATTACGGTAGATTGTCATACTCAGTTGTTCTATTTTCAATGTTTCATCGCAGTGATTGCTGCTATGGTGGATATTATAATTGAAATAGTTATAACTCCTATTGATTGCACTGCATAATCGATGGTTAATACTGAGCCCATCATCTCTCTGTAAGAGATGCATAGAAATACATTAGCTAAACTAACGAAAGCCATTATTAAAGACACCGTCCCGGTATTTTTTATCTTAAGCCACTCATACTCAAATAATCCTATATTAAGTAATGCAATAATTCCAAACACCCTAGAGAGTGTCGGGCCTAGATTTTCTGGTTTAACAAAAGTAACTATATGCTCCCAATAAATAAAGCCTGTATACACAACAACTATGCTAACTATGGACATTAGTAATGTAGTTATGTTTAAAATAAAAAATTGTTTAAAATAGCTACAACTAATTCTGCCCTTCACAATCCTTAATGCCACTCCCACGAAACAGATTATCAAGAGTGCCATATCCAGCTTAAAATCCCAGTCATACCCCCTTCTCGAAAGAAATGAAAAATAAAATTTCATTATCAATATAAGCATGATAACAATATTA
>CACYLQ010000185.1 GCA_902775195.1 uncultured Pseudobutyrivibrio sp. | reverse complement strand
ATGAAGGACGGAGAAATAACAAAAGAATTCAATCGTAGCAAAGATTTGTCTGAAGCAGACGTTATTGGCTACATGATATAGGAGGTACGCTGTGAGTAAACTTAAGAAATTCAAAAATACTCAAATGCTTATAGCTACATTGCCATTGGTAGCGCTTATTGCTTTGTTTTTTATCTTTTGCGGAGTTATTCAAACATACGGCTATAGGCTTGATATGTATTTACAAATCGTTTTCAACGAGGCGGTAGTTCTTGCGGTTGTAGCAACAGGAGCAATTTTTATTTACACCTTAGGAACATTTGATATCAGCCTTGGCGCATCTACTCTTTTTGCAGCGACCCTTGGTGTTACGGTTTACAACAAGACTGAAAGCCTTGCGCTTATGATTCTTGTTTTGTTTGCAACAGGTATTGCATGCTCATTGTTTAATTCAGTTTTGGCATCAGTATTTAACATACCTGCATTCGTAACAACTGTTGCTATGATGTCAGTTTTGTCTGCAATAGCATCTCAGATTATTACAACAGATGGTGGTGCTCTCGGTGGAATCAGTATTCCTTCAAGCGTTGTAGAGCCTTATTCAGGAATCGGATTTAAAGCAATGCTCTTAATTATATATTTTGCAGTTTGTTTCTATGTTTTCCAGTTAACAAAAACTGGTAGAAGAATGAAGTTTATAGGTGGTAATCCACTATGTGCTTCACTTACAGGAATTAAAGCAAACAAGTATACAATTATCGCCTTTACGATGGCAGGAATTGGTGTAGGTCTCGGGGCATTTCTTACTCTTACCTATACACCATCAGTTACAACACAAACAGCATCAAGCATTGGAATGAATATTTTTATTGCAATTGTATTTGGAGGAATGCCTATTTCAGGTGGCCCTCGTTCAAAAATCTATGCAGCCTTGGTTGGTGGATTTTCCTACATGCTACTGAACGACATTTTGGAAATTGTTATTGATAGTAGCGCGGCATATGGAATTACTCAGGTGATATCTGCTTTATTCTTTATGGTAGTTGTATACATAACAAGTATGAACTACCGTACTCAGGCATTGCCAAGATAAAGGTACCAACTGCTTTGGCAGTTAAAAATAATGGTTAATTATGGAGGGATTTGAAGATGAAAAAAAGATTTGCAAAACTCATTAGCTTAGCACTTGTTGGTGTAATGAGCGCAGGTGTTTTGGCAGGATGCGGAAATTCAAATGACACAGCATCTGCATCAAAGGACGGGGTTAAAATTGGTGTCCTAGTAGCTGATGTAAGTGGTGAGGAAGCTCTTGGTTTTAGAAACTATTATGAAGAGTATATTCAGAACAACTATGACGTAACTTTCGAATATACAGATGCTCTTGAAAGCGCAGAAGATGAGAAAGCTGCAATTGAGAAGTTTGCATCTAAGGGATATGACGCAATTATTTCTCTTTCAAGCTCAGATAGAGCACAGCAGATTGAGACATGTGAAGAATATGGTGTTTACTATGCAATTGCATCTGGTGTTCTTGATGATGAGCAGTACGAACAGTACAAGGGTTATGAGCATTTTGTAGGTCAGATTGGACCATCAAACGAAACAGAGTTTGAAGCTGGAAAGGCTATGGGGGAATACTACAAGGAGCAGGGAATTAGCACAGTTGCAATTTACGGTGCATTTATTCCAAATCCAATGCATGTATATCGTGCGGCAGGAATCATTGCGGGACTTGGTGATACATACGGTGGAACAGATGATATGAACGGCATGATCGGTCAGATTTTTGGAGATCAGGCTGTTGACCCATCAAAGATTGAAGGTGATGTAGAGGTAGTTGCTTACCTTCAGGGATATGGTGATACAACTACAGATGAGCTTAATGCGGCAATCCAGAAGGCTCCAGAAGCTTTCTTATCAGTTGGTATGGCTACAACATTCTTTGCCCAGACATTAGCTCAGAATGATATTCAGTTTGCTGATATTGATTCATTTACAGAAATGAATTTGGATTCTATGACAAATGGAACACTTACATATCTTGCTGGTAAGTATTCTTCATCAATTGGACCTGTATTTGCACTTGTTATGAATGCAGTAAATGTAAATGTAATCCGTGACAATGATGGAAATGCAGTTTCATTAAGCCAGGGATACCTTGTAGCAACAGATGTTGATTCGTTCAACGAATATTATGTAACAGACAACGGAGATACACCAATTTTTGATAAGGAATCACTTGATACAATCATCGGTGATGCAGTTACTTATGATGATGTAAAGGCTCTTGTAGAGTCAAAATAGTTTTTTGGAGGCAATTATGAGCACCCTTAAGAAGATAATACATTCATTGGCAATACCCGTTTTAGTAGCAGCAATACTTGAGGGGCTTTGCCTTACACAGGGACAAAATATTATTACAAATGCAAAGAGTTTTGATAATTTTGTTGTTTACACAGCAATTGTCATGATTACAACAATGGCTCTTTCTATAAATCTAAATAGTGGACGATTTGATTTTTCACTTGGTTCAATGGCAGCGCTTTCATCAGTAATTGGAGCTGAAATAACATATTCTGCTCTTGCTGGTGGAAAGGGCTCTGCAGTGATGATGCTTATTGTAACAGTAGCTGTGGGATGCTTATTGGGATTAATCTCAGGAGCTATCTACGTTGCACTGCGTTTACCACCTATTATCACATCACTTGGTGTGACTCTTATTTACGAGGGAATCATGTACACAATCACAGGTGGAAAATACCTTATGAAAGAGGTACAGAATTCATCTATGTCCGCTTTTGCTAATACTTGGGTTTATGCATTTATTATCATTCTTGTGGTGCTCATATTTATGGTTGTTGTATTTGAAAAGACAACATTCGGATATGATTACGCAGCTCTGAAAAGTGGACAGAAGGTTTCAATAAATACTGGTATTAACGAAGTAAAAAATGCGCTGATTTGCTATGGAATATGCGGAGCATTAATGGGACTTGTAGGATTTTTAAATGCTGCAAGAAACACAACAATCAATGGTGGACAGCTAAACTTCGGAAGTATTGCAATCATGTTTACAGCATTTCTTCCAATGTTTATTGGTGGATATATCAGCCAGTACTGCAATGAAAAGATGGGATTCTTGCTTGCGGCAGTTTGCATGTCACTTTTGAATTCCACATTTGCTGTTTTTTCAAATCAAGTAACAGCTTCCATGCAATCAATTATAAATGCCGTACTTCTAGTGGTATTTTTGATTTATTTAAACAATATTAACGTGATAAAGAGATTATTTAAAAGATGAGAAATGAAAAATTATTAAAGACAGCGCTTGACCACATGCCAAAGCTGATTTATAAGGATGTAAGTCCTATAAATATGACAGAGACCCAGTATCTTTCAAAGGGAGATAGCATAATAATAGATTTTGGTGACCACCAGGTGGGAAGATTAGCTTTCGATTTGAAATCAGTCGGTTCTCATGCTGATGCACCTGCTTTTCTCAAAATTCATTTTGCAGAAAGAGAAATCGAGTTATACGAGAATCCTGCTGAATA
>CACYLQ010000184.1 GCA_902775195.1 uncultured Pseudobutyrivibrio sp. | reverse complement strand
ACAGTAATATATGAGAACCATGAAATGACACGATTTTGGGTCAAATGATGACAATTTAAATAATTCAATTAATGACAATGTGAGTGAGTAGCAACAATATTTGACTGCGTAGGTGCTATGCCTAATGCGCTGCAATCCCTCAATACAAGAATCTTTAAGGAATGGCTTCCAGGCAATCCAGATTACGAGATCAGTGGAAATGCTAATGTTGAATGGTATGACTGTATGAATGGGGAAAAGACAGATCCAGATTATCATTCAGCGATTTGGCTTCCGGTGAAGCGAAAGTAAATAAAATTTTAATTTTTGTCGAGGTAACAGACATGAAAGAGTTTAAGATAATTAACATTCCAAAAGTTGATTTTAAGAAAGTAATTGGAACAGATTTTTCAAGTGTGGAAGAATTATTAGCAAAAAAATCTGCTGAAGGATGGGAAGTAGTAAGTGTATGTCCTAGCAAATATGTAAGCAATATGGCTGGAGGGATACTTATCACTTTGTAAAGAGATAAGCAGTAATAAATTCCGATTCGAAATATATAAGCAGAGAGTAGTTAATACTATTCTCTGCTCTTTTATTCTATGATGAAGGAGATTGGACAACGGAATTTCCGATTGGGACATCTAGTGTATGCACCCGCCTTAAAATGTGTTGTCCTGCCTTCATCTTTCTACATTTTATGAATCAGCTTAGGCTCTAAACGGATCTTTCCAGGGACCGTGTGAATAAAAGTAAACAGATAAAAAGGTTGCAGTACACCAGCCAATTGGCCATGCAGTCCAAATACCGAATTAAATGGAAGTAATATCATAGCCAAGCCTTTAGATATTAATAAAACCATGAGAATAGGGGTTGTAAAAAAGAAAAATACAGTGTTTAGCAGATATGCGTGCTTCTATATGGACGAATTAAAGAAGTAGGTATAAGGTTTGGTTATACCCATTAAGTATGAGTGGTTTTTCTTTTTTTGTATTTCCCTTCATGAGTAATTTTTGGTAATATTGCATCGACAAAGGACATACAATTGTAGCAAAGGTGCTAAAAGATTTATTTAAAAATCTTTGGTGCCTTTTTATTTTGTTCAGCGCGCAATAAAAAGATGAGAATTTTAAGGAGGAAATTGTTATGACACCAATGAGTAACTATGAATATTTATCAAGAGTAAAGTATGCAGAGGAATTAGAAGCTATTGAAGCAGCAAAGAAGGCATCAGGTCTTACATATGAGGAGTTAGCTGCAAAGGTAGGCGTTAATAAGGTTTGGCTTACAAGTGCAATTAAGGGACAGCAGTATGTGCCAGAAGAGTATTGTAAGAAGTTAGCTGAGGTTCTTGGCATTGATGAAAAAATAACAATGGTTTTAAGTGAGCACCCATACAAGGGCAATACAGATCCAGTACTTTATAGATTACATGAGGTATTAGATACATATGGACCAGCTATTAAGGAACTTATTCATGAAAAGGGCGGAAACGCTATTATGAGTGCTATTGATTTCGGTATCGATGTAGATATTGAAAAGGATCCACACGGTGACAGAGTAATTATTAAGTGGAATGGAAAACTTCTTCCATATAGCAAACAGGGACAGTATCCTTGGTAATAGAATGAATAAGATTGGAGCTGGTATATATGGAGAATGCCACACTTGCTAAAATATGTAATGTTGCAAAGGTTAAAACAGACTTTGCTAAAAATAATCCCATTAGATGTTTTGTTTATTCAATGTTTGCTGGAGCTTATATCGGTATAGGTATTACACTTATTTTCACACTTGGAGCACAGATAAGCGGTAATGAGTATTCAGCTGGATTTACAAAGCTAGTGATGGGAGCAGCTTTTGGACTTGCACTTTCAATGTGTATCATGTGTGGAAGTGATCTTTTCACAGGAAATAACCTCTTGATAGGTGCAGGGGCAATCAGAGGTAAGGTATCATGGTTTAGCGCATGCAGAGCATGGGCAATAAACCTTGCAGGTAACCTTGCAGGATCCTTGCTTGTAGCTTTTATTGTTAAAATGGCAGGCTTACTTAAGAACGAGCAGTTCGGTAATTTTGTAGTAACAATGAGTGCAAATAAGATTAATCCTTCATTTGTTGAACTGTTTTTCAGAGGAGCACTTTGTAATGTATGTGTTTGTGTCGCAGTATGGTGCGGACAAAAACTTACATCTGAATCAGCAAAGCTTATTATGATCTGGTGGGGATTATTTGCTTTTATTTCAATCGGACTTGAGCATAGTATTGCAAATATGACATTACTTGCTCTTGGTATTTTCTCACCATATGCTTCAGCAAGCGAAGTAGTAAACTGGGGTGGATATGTAAGCAATCTTATACCTGTAATACTTGGTAATATGTTTGGTGGAATAGTATTATTCGCATTACCTTATTGTTTCTGTAGTAAGGAAGCGGAATAATAATATTTCTGAATATCCATGAGAGGACTCATAAAATAAATGAGTCCTCTTTATTTTGGTCTTTTATATATTTGATGAATTCGGATGCTGCGTGAGACAAAGTTTTGTGTTTATTCCATACGAGAATATATGAAACGGTTGGTGAAGGATCTTCGAATTCTTTTATTATGACATCATCTGAATTAACTATATTTTTAACAGATGAAGGAAATATAGCTATACCTAATTCTTGTCTAACAAGCTCATATGCAGAAAGTACATGTGCAACTTTGCATCTAACTTTAGGGGCCTTACTTGTATCAACAAACCATTCACCTATTTCAGAAAGTCTGGATTCACGGGATGGGATAATGAGTTCATAATCGACTAGTTGTTCCATTGTAATTTTTTCGCTTTTGCTTTTAAGAATAGGATGACTGTTTGGAATGATTGCTACCCATTTTTCTGTATATATAGGAATTGAATTGAGACCTACACCATTGTGAGGTTCCATTATTACTGCTACTTCGCATAATCCGTTCATGACTCGTTGTACGACGTCATCTGAATTTCCATTCCACAGCGTGTATTGAACATGTGGATTTTTATTATGAAAACCAGAAATCCAGTTTGCTAATAGTCTGGGAGCATTTCCCTCAACAGTTCCAAGGTTAATCATTCCCTGAAGTCCGTGTTTTAATTCCCTTACTTCTGCTGTCGAGTGATCTACAAGATCCAGAACCTGAAGAGCATACTGCCTAAATAGAACGCCTTCGTCAGTAAGCGAAATAGCATGTTTATTTCTATTAATAAGTTTTACACCAAGCTCATCTTCTAAATCCATAATTTGTCGTGAGAGAGGCGGCTGGGCGATGCAAAGCTTTTCGGCAGCTCTTGAAAAATTCATTTCTTCAGCAACAGCTATAAAATATCTAATATGACGTAATTCCATAATATATTTCCTCCCAAAAAAAGATGTCTGGTGTTCAACCAGAAATCTTTGTCTAAACATATTTTAGATTAAATGTATGTAAAAATCAACCTTAACTTTTCTTTTTTTGTATAACTAATTCCTGGAATTCATCTGATCCGCCACCTGATTTATGTAGCTTTCAGTTATCCCAAATTGTTTCACTATA